>QHRF01000085.1 GCA_003220055.1 Verrucomicrobiota bacterium
CATCGCAGCTGCTCTTTCGAGATTGGTTCGTCGTCAGCGCGCTTAAAGACAACAATTACTGTTCCCTTAGGCTGCCCCGAAAGAGATTTCGGGGCAGCTTTTTTTGGGCTGCGACGAAGCCCCAAAAACCCTTGGTTTCGGGGCGGTTGCGTGACACACTCGATGCCGGTTACCTATGTCGGCGGCATCGGAATCGTCTACGCGGCTG
>QHRF01000086.1 GCA_003220055.1 Verrucomicrobiota bacterium
GCGAGATTCTGAACGGGCAGATGGCAACGCCTTTCTTTCCCGTCGCGCTCTACGATCTCCCGGGAAAGATCAAAATCGAAAAACTTGAGTCGATGGATTTCAAGATCGGGAAAGTGCATGTCCGTTCAAAATTCATGAATCATCCGGGCGTTTGCGTTGGCTATCGAATTTTCACGAGCAAGGGGTCGATCGCTTTTCTGCCTGATCATGAACCGTACGAATCGTTCAAGCTCCACTCTGCTAAATCGCATCTGTTGAGCCCGGAGCAGACGCAGAAGCGCGCTCGCGAAGACCGCGCCGAACTCGTGAAATTTCTTCAAGGTTCCGATATTCTGATTCTAGATACCCAGTACACAGACGAGGAATATCAGGCGCACGTAGGCTGGGGCCACGGCTCGCTCAGCACTGCCATCTCGCTCGCGCTCGATGCCGCCGTTCGAAAACTCATTCTCTTCCACCACGACCCGACGCACGACGACGAAATGATCGACAAGATGGTCCAGACGGCGCGAAAGCTGGCCGCTAAAAGCGAAAGTTATCTTGAGGTCGAAGGCGCGCGCGAAGGTGCCGAAATGACCCTGGATTAATTGCGACTAGGTCGGTTTTCGATCTGCTTGCGCAACGGGCGAATTGAGCTTTAGATCTTGTCCCCGTGCTCTTGCCTCGTGGTGTAATGGTAGCACAAGAGATTCTGGATCTCTTTGTCTAGGTTCGAGTCCTAGCGAGGCAGCCATTGTCGCAATTCTGCTCCGTTGTGTCAGTGAGCGCCAGAGCGTGTCTACGCTCCTCATTATCTTCTATGAGTGGCGCCGTGATCAGCATCCAGTTAAAAACCACCACCGGCTCAAGGAGCGGCGTCGTCCTCCATCGCCCCGCGTTTTTTGCGGAAGAAATCTTGCAGGATGGAAGCGCACTCGCTCTCTAAAACGCCGCTGGTGATCTGACAGCGGTGATTGAGCGCGTCGTGTTGGAGCAAATTCATTACCGTGCCGGCAGCCCCGGCACGAATGTCGGTGCAGCCGAAAATCACACGACGAATCCGGGTATGGACAATTGCCCCAGCGCACATTGGGCAAGGTTCCTTGGTCACGTAAAGATCAGAGTCAGTCAGGCGCCAGTCGCCGACGGCTGCCTCGGCTGCGGTTAATGCGAGCATTTCGGCGTGAGCCGTCGCGTCTTTGAGGAGCTCGACTTGATTGTATCCGCGCGAGATAATTCTGCCGTCCCGGACAACCACCGCGCCGACTGGAACTTCGTCGGCGGCACGCGCTTTCATCGCCAAACGTAACGCCTCTTGCATGAAGGTTTCGTCCAATTCCATCGTCAACGCCGTTCGCCTAACAATCTCGGAAGATCGACATCTTTATCGAAAAGACACGTCCACGCACCTTTAAGGCGGCGAAGTACTTGTACTGCAATGAAAAGGCTATTCTTCATCCTAACGATCTTTTCTTTATCACTAATTGGGGCGAACGCGACCGAGCAAGACACGGTTGATCGCTCGGCCACCACAATCCGGGAGTTTCGCCATATGCCCGAGAAAGGCATTCCATCGCGCATTCTTCGGCGTGCGCGAGGCCTCGCGATTATCAGCGTGGTGAAAGCGGGCCTTATTTTTAGCGGAAAGGCCGGCGAAGGCGTGGTGGTGGCGCGAACCGGACATGGTTGGGCTGGGCCGTCTTTCATCGGCACCGGCGGTGCGGGTTGGGGACCCCAAATCGGCGCGCAAGTGACCGATTTTGTGATCGTGCTTAACAACGAAAGCGCTGTTCGCGCCTTTTCGAAGGGCGGAAATGTGACGCTCGGAGCGGACGCAAGCGTTGCCGCGGGACCAGTGGGACGCGCTGCTGAGGCCGATGTGACACCGACAGCGGCGATTTATACTTACAGCAAAACGAAAGGCCTTTTTATCGGCGCGTCGCTGGAAGGCGCTGTGATCGGCACACGCAAAGGCGCGAACGAGCATTACTATGGGCGCCCCGTCTCTGCTTACGACATTTTGCATGGGCGTGTCGCCGCACCGCCGGGCGCTGCGAATCTGCGGGCAGCTCTTGGCCGCTGAGTCTAAATCGAGAAGGGCGGCCGGCTCTTCCTTACCGGTTGGAAATGGTCTGACTGCCGATAATTTGCTTTACAAGCGAACCGTGGGTTCACGACCTTAAGAGGTGTGCGCTGGTTGCCGGCATTCTACTTAACGTGCCTTTGTGTCTCGGCAAGCTGGGCGCAACAGCAAGAGCCTAGCCTGGTCGATCGCTTGCTTAGACCGAACCTGGAGCTGCACAATAATGCTCAGGGTAAAAAATTCGTCGCCAGTTCTGCCGTGGTCGAGCATCGGGGCAGCGTGGGAACGTTTTCGCTGCAACCGAACCGTGCGGAAAAATCATTCGTCAATACGCACGCGCTTACTACCACGGAGTATCCTTCTCGCTCGGTTGGGACCGAACCCAAAGTTTCCTCGACCCAGAATCGGATCGCAAATATCCCCGAGCCGGTAGCAACATCGTCCGTTCGCGACATTCACAGTGCCAACAATCCTCACAACGTGACCGCGAGCCGAACCTTCGCCGACCAACATCAGTTCCGAGATCAGGGAAAAAGTCAAAAATCGTTGGATCGCCAAAATCCGCCGATGACGATCGACCAAGTTCGGGACCTGCTGAATAAGAATAAATAGCGCGCTCGGTAAAACCGGCCGCCCTCTCAGTTGCAATTGTCGGAAATCTTTGCCGCCGAGGACGCCGGCCACTACAGTTGCGAATCATGCGACCGGATGAAGCCTTGGCGTTTCTAAAAAAAGGCGCCGCGCAAATCATTAGCGAAGCGGAGCTGCGCGAAAAGCTGGCGCTCGGTCGCCCCCTCCGGGTCAAGCTTGGGGTCGATCCCACGACTGCCGACATTCACCTTGGTCACGCAGTTGTGCTACGAAAGCTTCGACAATTTCAGGACCTCGGACATCAAGCAGTTCTCATTATCGGTGATTTTACAGGGATGATTGGCGACCCGAGCGGTCGGTCCGCCACCCGGCCGCATCTCACGCACAGAGAAGTGATGCATAACGCGCAAACCTATCGTGAGCAGGCCTTCAAGATTCTCGATCCGGCTCGGACGGAGACCGTTTGCAATGGCGATTGGTTTCGCAGCATGTCCTACGAAGATGTGCTTCGCTTGAATAGCCGGGTCACACTTCAACAGATGCTGCAGCGGGAAGATTTCCGCGGGCGGATCGATAATCAACAGCCGATCCACGCCCACGAAATTCAATACCCGATCATGCAAGGCTGGGATTCTGTGATGGTGCGGGCCGACGTGGAGCTCGGTGGCACTGATCAACTTTTCAACATTTTAGTCGGACGCGGTTTCCAAAAGGAGGAAGGTATGCCGCAGCAAATCGTTTTTCTTCTTCCGATCCTGGAAGGTTTGGATGGCTCAAAGAAAATGAGCAAGAGCTTGGGCAACTTCGTTGGCGTGAACGAACCGCCCACGGACATGTTCGGCAAGCTAATGAGCATCTCAGATAAATTGATGGCGCGTTATTATGAGGTCTTGCTCGGGCGTGAGCTATCAAAAGGCGCGGACCCGTTTGAAGCAAAAAAGCAGCTCGCGTTTGAGATCGTACAGACCTATCACTCGGCCGAGGTCGCGCAGAGGACACTTACCGATTGGAATGCGCGCTTTAGCGAAAAGCGTTTGGACGAAGCGGAGCTTCCGGCAATTCCAGCGATTGTCGATGAATCGGTGACAGTGGTCGCAGCAGCTTACGCCCAGGCTTTCGCGCTCAAGAAGTCACGCGCGGAAGTGAGTCGATTGATCAAACAAGGCAGCGTGCAAATCGATGGCAAGAAGATTGTCGATCCAAAATCAAAAATCTCATTGCGGCCGGGGCAGATCCTGCGTCTCGATAAAACTCACGCCGTGCGAATCAAATAAAAAAGCACGGAGCGGAAGCTCCGTGCTTTTCATGGCGGTCTGTTTTGGAAACTTTACGCGGCGGCAGCGGACTCAAACAACGGCAGAATAGGCATGCGTTCAACGTAGGACGTGGCAATGCCTTCAAAGTGCGCGCGAATGCTGCGCAGTTCCGCATTCACAAATGTATCGACGAAGTGCAAGCGCTGATCGAGCCAGGCGAAGAGCCGATTCTTTATCCGATAGTGGACCGCGAGCGTGACCTCGGTGCAGGCCGGCCGGATCTCGGTGAAGTCGACTAACCCCATCACTTCGATATTTCCGCCCGCTGATTCAAAGGCGAATTGGTCGTCTGAATCGCCGTCCACCGCCAGCAGGACGGTGCGCGCCTCAAAGCCGAGCGGACCGCGAAAACTGAATTCTACCGTCTTTGAAGAGGTCACCATTGCTTTCGTGACCATTAGAAACTGCCGTTTATAGGATTGAATGCTGGTCAGCCGGGCCTTGGATTCGGCCAGCGGCTGGCTCATGTGAAACGTTTTTTCGAGGAGCATATTTTGTAGGGTTATTTACCGGAAACGTTTAGCAGCGCAGATGCCAGCGTGATTTACCTGGGGAGAGCCGCTACAGGCCTCCGATTTGCGTAAAGTTAATTTACACTTATGTCCGGTTGATTAACAGACACCTCTACTCCGAAAAACCCAAAATCTGTTTCCATTCTTGTGGCAATTCTGCCGTATTCTCCGCCAATTCGGGCAGTAACGGAATATCAAGAACGCTTCCTAAAATGTCCGCGTTGGTGGTTTGGGCGATATCTGGGTCTCTGGAGGGACTGTTCAAGACCACGCCCGCGCAGCGCAAGTCCGCCGCCTGAACACTGCCGACTGTCAGGAGAGTGTGATTCAGGCAACCCAAGCGGTTCCGAGCCACAACCAGCACCGGGAGGCCAATCTCAACGGCCAGATCTTTGACAAAGTAATCCGACCGCACCGGTACCATCCAGCCGCCGACACCTTCGACAAATACGCCATCAACCCGGGCCGCCAGTTTCCGAAACGCATCGAGCAACGGTTCGATGTTGATATTCACGGCTTCGATTTGCGCCGCGGTCAACGGCGCGGCCGGTGTTTTCAGCCAAAGCGGATTAATTTCGTCTATGGTCAGACCGTTCGCGCTCGCGGACAACAGAAGCTCGGCGTCCCGGCGATCACCACAGCAAATCGGTTTGAATCCGGCGCACGATCTTCCATTTGCGCGCAACAGTCGGAGCAATTGCACGGCCGTGTGCGTTTTTCCAACACCGGTATCGGTGCCGGTAATGAAGAAGCTCACAATGCTGATCTTTATGCAGCGCGTGCGTGCTGAGCGACGATGGTCTCCATCATCGAGCGAAAAATCTTTGCGCCGTCAGCGCTTCCAAGCCGCACGTCGGAGGCGCGATCCGGGTGCGGCATTAGCCCGAGCACGTTTCCCTCGCGATTACAGATGCCCGCAATGTTCTCGATCGAGCCGTTCGGGTTCGCCTCGGGAACAATTCGGCCCCGATCGTCGGCGTAGCACATAATGACTTGCCGGTTGTGATTCAGCTCGTGCAGTGTCTTATCATCCGCGAAATAACAGCCCTCGCCGTGGGCGATCGGCATTCGGAGCAGAGTTCCTTCTGAACACCCATGTGTGAACGGCGAATCCGGGACTTCTACGCGCAGTGTCACCATCTCGCAGACAAAACGAAGCGATCGATTGCGAACGAGCGCACCTGGGAGGAGGCCCGCTTCACACAAAACTTGGAAACCGTTGCATGTGCCAAGAACGAGTTTCCCCCCGTGCGCGTCGCTGATCACCGCCTTCATGATCGGCGAGAAGCGTGCGATCGCGCCGCAACGTAGATAGTCGCCGTAAGCGAATCCGCCTGGCAAAACGATCGCATCGTAATCGCGGAGCGATGTTTCTTTGTGCCAGACGTAATCAGCCTGCAGGCCTTCAATGCTATTAATGCCGGAAACGCAATCCTGATCGCAGTTAGAGCCGGGAAATTGGATGACGGCAAACTTCATGTCGATCTAATGGGCGATTGCCCGCGCGCGTTGTTCCTCATGATAATCGTTCACGACCAGTGCGGCATGAATAACTCCCGGTATCCAGCCCAGCAATGTCAGGAGGATGCTCAGAAAAAAACTCGCGATCCGTCCGGTCATCAGTACCGCCAGCGGCGGGAGCACCACACAGAAAAAATACCGCAACGCTTTCACTTCTGCTTTTTTTTGATCTGTGAGGTCTTGCGCGCGCCGTTGGCCTTCACCAATTCGTAGTCTTCAATTACCGGATTGGAGAGAAGGTCGCGACAAAGGCGGTGCAGCCGCTTCTCAAGATCGGCATCTTCTCCTTCGACATTGATTTCCATATATTTGCCGATCCGAACGCTGCGGACTTCCGGCATGCCAAGGTGACGCATTGCGTCGCGAACCGCATTTCCCTGCGGATCGAGCACAGCCTCTTTCGGTTTGACGATTACATTGACTTTCACCTGTCACACGCTAACGCGGATTTTCTCCGCAACAAGCGCAAGGCTGTGCCTTTACGGCATTGACGATCCACGCGAGTATCGCGGCGAATGCAACGCATCGGTTGGCGGATTCCAGCGGCGTGGCTCACTCTCTGCATCGTTTGGAGCTCTACCTGGCTCGCAATCAAAGTCGGGCTGCGCGATCTGCCGCCAATTTCCTTCGTCGCGGTTCGCTTCCTGATCGCAATCATCGTTCTCACCGCCGTTTCGGCCGGCCGGGTGCGACTTCTGCCGCTGTATCGCGCTGATTACGTCGTGCTTGCGTTTACCGGTATTCTAATGTTCGCGATCAATTACACGCTCCTCTTCTGGGGCGAGCTTCATGTCTCGTCCGGCCTTGCGGCTGTATTACAGGCCACTATTCCGATTTTCGGAATGATCTTCGCACATTGGATGTTGCCGGATGAGCCATTGCGCCTGCAGAAACTGATGGGTGCATTGCTTGCCCTCGCCGGCGTTGCGCTGATCTGTGCGCGTTTGCTCACTTTCAGCGGTCTGCTCGCGTTTTGGGGCGGCGTTGGAATTTCGTTAGGCGGCGCCGGCGCTGCTTTCTCAAATGTCGTCCTTAAAAAGCGTGCGATTCAAATTGCGCCCGCAATGCTCGCTGCCTGGCAGATGATTTTTGGAACGGTGCCGCTTCTCTTTCTTGGATTCATTGTCGATGGTGACCCAACGCGATTTCATTGGACGATGATGTCGATCTTCTGCTTGCTTTATCTCGCGGTCATTGGCTCCGCCCTGACATTTCTGCTTCTCTACTGGCTGTTGCCGCGCATGTCCGTCACAAATTTGCAAACCATTTCCCTGATCACGCCGCCGGGCGCAGTCATGCTTGGTTGGTCAATAGGCGGCGAGACCTTTCCGCCTTGGTCTTTATTCGGTGCCGCATTTGTCCTTCTCGGAGTGTGGATGATTTTCCGCCGGACAAGAGATCAGGGACTGGTCGAGGCCGCAGCCGGCTTTCCGGATCGCGGGTGATGCAATCGGCCATGGCTTTCAAAGATCGCTCCGGCGAGGTTCTGAGCTACGGTCCGTGGCTCGTCGGTCTCGGTGCGGCCCTTTGGGGGACGGAGAGCGCGTGGCGCATTCCACTGAACGAATTGTTCGACGCCCAGGTGATCGTTTTTTGGGAACATGTCCTGATTCTGCTGATGTTTCTGCCGCTCCTCCTGCCGAATCTCGGCGAGCTTCGCAAGATCAACATCTCGACGTGGAGCTATTTGCTCTTTTCCGGTTTCGCCGGCTCGGCGGTCGGCACCATCTTTTTCACGCTCGCGCTCAAACACGGAAACCCGACTGTTGTTAACGTCATTCTGAATATCCAGCCGGTAATCTCGACGTTGGGTGCGTGTCTCCTATTCGGCGATCGCCTCGCGCCGCGTTTTTTTCTCTATGCCGCGATCGCTGTCCTCGCCGGTATTTTTCTCTCCGTGGAATTTCCCACGCTCATTGCAGTTTCGTTTGAGCGCGCCGGGCTGACTCTTGGCACCGGCTACGCTCTCATCTGCGCTTTTTTTTGGGGCGGCTCAACCGTTGCTGGTCGCGGTGTCATGATGGGCATGCCGCTTCGAATTGCTGCCGGTATGCGCATCGTGGTTGGACTGATCTGCATGACGTTGATCCTGTTCGTTTACGGCAAACTTCATGGCGCCACGCTTTGGCCAACTGCTGCGCAAACTCACGCCTTCAAAGCGGTCGGTTTGCTCATTTTGCTTGCCTCAATCTCGGGCGGTATCCCGCTTCTCATTTACTTCGAAGGACTGCGTCTCACTCGCGCTTCCACCGCCGGTTACTTCGAGATGATGCAAACGCTCGCCGCAGTCTGTATCACATGGGGATTCTTTCACGCGACACTGCGGGCCCATCAGATCGTCGCCGGCGTCGTGCTCATGGCCGCCGTTGCCATGGTCCAGCGCGTCCAGGCAAACGTCGGAAACTAAATAATCACGCCGCCGCGCGGCGTTTTTGTTTTACCAACGAAGATGTCGATCTCCGCCGACCGGTTGCGCCATTGCCTCCGCGCTTTACCCGCCCAGATTGCGACCGGTTGATGCTCTCTTGTAAAACTTTAACAAGATCGACCACGTTCGTGCTCCGCGGCGCTGCAACGGGTGCAGCCGGCAACGCTTTATTTTTCGCCTTTGTCTCGATCATCTCCATGACCGCATCGCGATACTCGTCGCGATATTTTTCCGGCTGCCACTCCGAAGACATGCTCTCGATCAACGCATTCGCCATCTTCAGCTCCTTGTCGTTCAAGTCCGTCTTTGGACGGGTTAATTCTTCCGGGGTCAGCACCTCGCTCGCGAAATGCATCAGCTCGAGAACGAGAAACAATCCGTCCGGCTTCACCGCCGCCAGATACTCGCGATTTGCGATTACGACTTTGGCAATGCCGATCTTGCCCGTTCCGCTCAGCGCCTTGTGCAGGAGCGCGTACGCTTTTTCGCCACCTTTCTGTGGCTCGAGGAAGTACGGCTTGTAGAAAAATTTCGGATCCACCAGCTCAAGGTCGACGAAGTCGGTAATGTCGATCGAGTGGGTGGATTCGATCCGCACCTTTTCGAAATCTTCGTCGCTTAAAACGATATAGCGGCCGCGCTCGTACTCGAAACCCTTTACGATTTGATCGGCCGGCACTTCTTTCATGTCCGCCTCGGCAACCTTTTTGTATTTGATCGGGCTGAGGTCGCTTTTGCGCAGTTGTCGAAAACTGAGCTTTTCTTCCCGGGTCGCCGGATAAACCGAAATTGGAATGTAAACGAGGCCGAAGCTGATACTGCCCTTCCAAGTTGGACGCATAATCAATCTCCTTTTGTTGTTAGACTGGGCGCGGGACTGTCGATTTCCGCCAATTGTGAACAATTGTCAATAACTTCCGCGTTCGAAGCACGAACTGTTCCGAACTTCCTCAGCTAGGCCGCTTCCCGCGTTACTTTTGTGGCTTCTTTGTCTTCGCGCATGCCGAGGAAGACCGGTTGGCGAAGTTTCCCGTCGCGAGTCCACTCCCCGAACTTGATTTGAGCGACGAATTTAGGATTCACCCAGTGCATTTTTTTCATCATCGACGGAGTGATTCCCTGCACCCATTCACCACCATCTTTCGACGGAAGATCGACAAACGGACAGTCGTCGCGTTCTTCTTCGCGAAATTTCTTGGACAAGATCGACAAAGACTTCGCCGTGAAACCGCTTCCGACTTTACCGGCAAATTTGAGACAACTGTCTCTTCTTTTGTTCTTGTCTTCGTAGTAGCCAACGAGGATCGCGCCGAAGTGTTTGCGCGAACCGCCGGGCGGCGTGTAGCCGCCAATTACGAATTCCTGCTGATTGAGACATTTCAGTTTAATCCAAGTCCCGCTGCGCCGCCCCGGCTCATAGACCGATTTGCGCTGCTTGCCGATCAATCCTTCCAGTGAGCGGCGTTTTACTTCGGCGAGCAACGATTTTACATCGCCGCTGATTTCGCCGGAATAACGAATTGGGTCGCCGGCGCTTTCGCAAACTTGGGCGAGGACTTGCCTGCGTTGTTCGAGCGGCAGGCCGAGCAAACTTTTGCCGTCGAGTTGGAGCAGATCGAAAACGTAAAAGCGCAAAGGCGCTTTTCGTCCTTCCATCTCGAGCGCCTGCAAGAGTTGAAACGAGGAACGCCCTTCTTCATCGAGCGCGACCACTTCGCCATCGATCACGCATTCTCGAACGGGCAACTTTTTTACCGCCTCGGCAATTTCAGGAAAACGCGCGTCTAATCTGTTTCCGTTGCGTGAGATCAGGGAAACCTTCGCATTGTTCTTAATCGCAATCGCGCGAATGCCATCAAACTTTAATTCATAAAGCCAATCGCCGTGCGTTGGAGGATTATCGACCAGACGCGCTTTCATCGGCTCGATGAAGCGAGGCTTGGCCGTTGGTAACTTCTTCAGGAGCCCGGGTGCGGCCTGCACGCCTTCATTTTCGGCGTCGTCGCGTCCTGCTATTCCTCGGTCTTTTTTTTTAAGCGCGGCCTTAATTCGCGCCTTAAATGTCGATCTTTCGCTCGGATTTTTTTCTTCGCGATTTGATTCCCATTCTGCATCGCGCTCTTCCGCGATCTGTTTCATCGTCCGGCCGGTCTTGACCGACTGGTCCTCAGCTTTCTTCGAGAGCGGCTTGGCGCTTCCGCCCGTTTTCATGATCAACCACGTATTCTTTTCCCCATCGCGGCCGCGAATTCGCACAAGCGTCCATTCGCCTTTCGCTTTTTCCCCGGCGAGAACGAGATGAAGTTTGCCCTCGCGCAGTGATTTCAACGGCTGCTCGCCGTAAACATAATAGGCGCCTTGATCCCAAACCATGACCGTGCCGCCGCCGTACTGACCTTCGGGAATGATGCCTTCAAAGGTTTCGTATTCTATCGGATGGTCTTCCACTTCGACCGCGAGATGCTTCTCTCCTTGGTGCCAGGGCAAGCCTTTTGGCAGCGCCCATGATTTGAGAACGCCCTCCATTTGCAGCCGGAAATCGTAATGCAATCGGCGCGCGTCGTGTTTCTGAATAACAAATCGGGAGGCGCCGCGGACTTGCTTTGGCAACGGCTTCCCCCCCTTCGGCTCGCCGGTCTCCGAGAAGTCGCGCTTCGCTTTGTATTTCTTCAGGCCCACCACTTCAACTTAACCGCGGATTACGCGGATGAAACGGCTTTTGCTCAGGATGACAGAACGCTATTACGCTTCGGCGGGAACCGGCTCGCCAACGAGGTAACGGGTGAAGCGGCGGATCACAATGTTCTCGCCAAGTTCGGCAATTTTTCCATTGAGCAGATCTTTGATCGTGACGTCGGGATTTTTGATGAAGCCTTGTTCGAGCAAACAGACCGTGCTGTAGAACTTGTCGAGTTTTCCATCGACAATTTTTTCAGTCACGTTTGCGGGCTTGCCTTTCACCTGCGCCTTGTAAATCTCGCGCTCGGCCTCGATCAATTTTCCGGGCACATCCTCGCGACTGACGTAAAGCGGATGCGCTGCCGCGATGTGGAGCGTGATGTCTTTGACGAAAACACGGAAATTTTCGTTTTTCGCGACGAAATCGGTTTCGCAATTCACTTCCACCAGAACACCGACCTTGCCCTGCAAATGAATGTAAGAAGCAACGATGCCTTCCTTGGTCGCACGCGACGCCTTCTTACTCGCACTCGCGATCCCTTTGGTTCGCAAAATCGTCTCTGCTTTCGCAAGATCTCCCTCTGCCTCGGCCAGGGCGCGTTTGCAGTCCATCATGCCCGCGTTTGTTTTTTCGCGGAGCTGTTTAACTAATTGAGGGTTGATGTCGGTTGTCGCTTTCATTGAAAATCTTGAACGTTGAGCGTTGGGCTTAACGTGTCGCCGGTCAGGCAGAAACGCCAGCCATCTCGATTTGCTCGCGAATCCGTGCTTCGCCGCTCGCCGAAACGATCGCATCAACAAGTTTCTGCAAGACGATTCGGATGGCGCGAATCGCGTCGTCGTTTCCCGGAATCGGATAATCGATCATTTCCGGATCGGCATTCGTATCAACGATCGCAACGATCGGAATGTTCAGGCGTTTTGCTTCATTGACCGCGTTCTGCTCGCGAGTCGTGTCGATTATGACTACGGCATCGGGTAACTGCGCCATTTCGAGAATTCCCTCGAGGTTGCGACGCAGCTTGGCCGCTTCGCGGTTCAGAGCCGCCAGTTCCTGCTTGCCCATTTTCTTGTATTCGGGCGATTGCTCGATCTGCTCGATGTATTTGAGCCGGCCGATGCTTTTCCGAATCGTCGCGAGATTGGTCAAGGTCCCGCCAAGCCAGCGCTGATTGACGTAGAATTGGCCGCATGCGAGCGCCGCTTCCTTGATCGCTTCCTGCGCCTGCTTTTTGCAGCCGACGAAAAGAATTTTTCCACCACGGCGCGCCACTTCCTGAAGGAACTCGGTTGCGCGATGAAGTTGCTTCACCGTCTCATCGAGATTGATGATGTAAATTTGATTGCGCCGCTCGAAGATGAACGGCTTCATCTTCGGGTTCCAGCGCTTGGTCTGGTGACCGAAATGCACGCCCGCTTCCAAAAGCTCAGGCACTAATTCAACTGTGTTTGCCATACAAAAATCGCGCCGCAGAGGAGGGGGAATCGGCGGACGTGGAAGATGCTACAGATAGGCGCCCGTCGCAACTGCAATTTCTGCATTCAAACCCTAGCCTCTTGCGCTGGAGGCGCCGCGATGCAATCGCTCGATCAGGACTAATCCAGCCAAGCTAATCGAAGCCGCCGCCGAGGCGAGACAGTACTTGCAAAAGGAATGGATCACAAAGGCTTGGAGATAGAGCAACCACAGGCTGACCAGCGCCATCGTCGTCGCCATAACGGCGAGAATCTGTCGTCCCAGTGTCGAGCCCCATGCCGCGAACACGGCAGCGACGATCACAGCCATGTAGGCCATCGTGCCAAAACCGGCCAGCGGCACGCCCGCAACTCCTTCTGCGTACCTACTGCCGAGAACGGCGGAACAATCGTCCCCGCAGCGAATGTAGCTGCCTTGAAGATGGTTTATCGTCAGGTAACCGCTGTCCACCAAACCGAAGCCCGCGATAACGGCCGCGATGATGGCAATTCGCCGTGACCACATCACTGGTTTGCTTTAGCCAAGGCCGCCTTGATTGCGGCGCGAAAGCCATTCTCATTGAACTCGGTGTTCGGAACATTGTAGCCGTTGATAAGCACCGACGGCGCGGTCTTCACGCCGCGCGCTAGTCCGTAGGCCCCGTCCGCGTCAATCCGCTCGCGACATTCAGTACCGTCCAAGTCCTTTTGGAACTGGTCGAGGTCCAATCCTAGGTTCTTAGCCTGGTCGATGAAAATCGTGCGCGGTGCCGGAGCGCTGGCCCACATCCATTGCGTCTTGTAAAGAGCTTCGGCCATTTGCCAAAACTTGCCCTGGTTTGCTGCTGCCTCGGCAGCGCACGCCGCGAGCACGGCGTGCTCGTGCGTGTTTAACGGGAAATGGCGCAGCACCATTCGCACTTTGTCGCCGAACTCAGTCTTCAAGCTCTTGACGATCGGTTCGTAGCGCGCGCACTGCGGACACTGCAAGTCGCTAAAGAACTCAATAGTCACCGGCGCGTTAGCCGGGCCTAACACGTTGGCGGGTCGAGTCGCATCAGACGGTGCCGCGACTAACTGCATCGTACTAAGAAAAAGAGCCATTGGTGTGGCCAACAGTTTTGCCGAGGAAAAAATTTTCATTGCCGCCACGTTATCACACTCTTGCCCGTGCCTCAGTTGCACGCGCGAGAATCCAACACCAATCGGAGAGACGGTTGAGATAACGAAGAATCTCGGGGTTCGGATCCTTCAAAGTCGCGACCTGCCTTTCCGCTCCGCGGCAGGACGTTCGCGCAAAATCGAGAGCCGCGGAAACGCCATTGGCGCCGGGAATGACCCAATCCTTCGGATAGAGCGATTTATCTTTTTCAAGGTCGACAATCACTGCGGTAACCCGATCGACCATTTTAGCGTCAGTTATGTGGAAGCCGTCCTTAGAATATCGTTCTCGATCTTCCGGCAAAGTAGCGAGTTCTCCCATGATGTTGATCAGATCTTTTTGGATGGCGAAAATCTGCTCAGCCACAAATTTGTCATCGGAAATGGCGCGGGCGAGTCCGAGCGCGGCGGTCAATTCATCCACCGAACCGTAAGCTTCAACGCGCGAATCGTTCTTTGGCACTCGCCGGCCGTACATGAGCGACGTTTCGCCCTGGTCACCGGTTTTGGTCACGATCGACATCAAACGAATTGTAGGGCGTTTCGGTGAAACGCCAATCCGTTAGCTACCTGTTCGAGTGTTGATCTTACCCGATCGCCGGTTGCAGCTCGGCTTCGTCCATCGCTGGGGCGCCGATTGGTTCGCCTTTTTCCACCAGCCTGACTTCGCGATGCGCCGGGAATCCCGTGCCCGCCGGAATCAGGTGACCCATGATGACATTCTCTTTGAAGCCGCGCAGGCGATCGACCTTGCCGAGCGTTGCGGCTTCGGTTAGCACGCGCGTCGTGTCTTGGAACGATGCCGCCGAGATAAAGCTGTCGGTTTCAAGCGATGCCTTGGTGATGCCAAGCAACACTGGCACGGCTTCCGCTGGTTTGCCGCCCTTATCGACGACCTGTTTGTTCTCGTTCTCGAAGTCGAGCTTATCGACCTGATCGCCCCAAAGCAGCGAGGTGTCACCTGGATCGGTGATTTTAACTTTACGCAACATCTGACGAACGATGATCTCGATATGTTTGTCGTTAATCTCAACGCCTTGGAGCCGGTAAACTTCTTGCACTTCATTGACGAGGTGTTCCTGTAATTCCTGCGGACCACAGACCTCGAGAATTTCGTGCGGTACAATCGGACCTTCGGTCAATTGCTGGCCTTTCTTCACGAAGTCGCCCTTGAAGGCAATGATGTGTTTGGTGAGCGAAATCAGGTGCTCCTCTTCTGCGCCCGTCTCCGGGTGCTTCAAAATAAGTCGGCGTTTGCCACGAACGGTTCCGCCCATCTCGACAACGCCATCGATCTTCGCGATCTCGGCTGCGTCTTTTGGACGCCGCGCCTCGAACAATTCTGCGACGCGCGGCAGACCACCGGTGATGTCTTTCGTCTTGGCAACTTTTCGCGGTGTTTTGGCCAATAGTGCGCCTGCGCGGATTTTTTGGTCTTCATCGACAATGACGTGCGCGCCTGCTGGAATTGAATAGCTGGCCAGCACTTCCTTTTTATCGCCAACAATGACGATTTGCGGATGCAAATCTTCTTTGTGTTCGATGATGACGGTGCCCATCAGGCCGGTCGCTTCATCGACATCTCGCTTGATCGTGACACCCGCGATCATGTCGCGGAATTCAATCTTGCCGCTCTTGTCGGTCAGAATCGGGACGTTGTATGGGTCCCATTGCACGAACGTCTCGCCTTTTTTCACATGCGCGCCGTCGTCTTTCGAAATCATCGAACCGATAACCACATTGTAGCGTTCGAGCTCGCGGCCTTCCGCGTTGTGCACGCTGATCGAGCCATTCTTGCTCAACACGATCCAGCTGCCATCGAGCGCTTGCACTGTGCGCAAATCGTTGAAGCGCACCGCGCCGTCATTCTTCGCTTTAATGATCGGCTGTTTGAAAGTCTGGCTCGCCGTTCCGCCGATGTGGAATGTCCGCATCGTTAATTGCGTTCCAGGCTCGCCGATCGATTGGGCTGCGATAATTCCAACCGCTTCGCCCATTTTCACGTACTGGCCGGTGGCCAGATTCCGTCCGTAACACATTCCGCAAACGCCGCGACCGCATTCGCAGGTCAAGACCGAGCGGATCTTCAAGCTCTCTACACCGATGCGCTGCAAATCTGCCGCGATTTTCTCGTCGATGAGTTGGTTGGCTTTGACGATCTTTTTCTTCTTGTCCACTGGGTCCGCGATCGTTTCGCAGCTGACGCGGCCGATGATTCGCTGGGCAAGATCGACAACTTCCTCGTCGCCCTCGTAAATCGAGCGGACGACGATCCCGTTAACGGTGCCGCAATCTTCTATATTGATAATAACGTCTTGTGCCGCGTCGACCAATTTACGGGTGAGATAACCGGAGTCCGCAGTCTTTAGCGCGGTGTCGGCCAGACCTTTGCGCGCGCCGTGAGTCGAGATGAAATACTCGAGCACGCTCAAGCCTTCGCGGAAGTTGGAAGTGATCGGTCGCTCGATGATTTCGCCGCTCGGCTTCGCCATCAAACCGCGCATGCCTGCGAGTTGACGGACTTGTTGACGATTGCCACGCGCGCCGGAGTCGACCATCAAATAAACCGGATTGAGTTCCTTACGGCCGTCGTTGTGTTCCAATGTACGGAACATGACGTTCGAAATCTCGTCGCCGGCGTGCGTCCAGATATCGATGATCTTGTTGTAACGCTCGCCGTCGGTGATGATGCCTTTGCGATATTGCTGTTCGACCTGGCGGATCTGTTTGTAGGCGTTCTCCAGTTCGGTCTCTTTTTCCTTCGGAATAATCATGTCCGAAATTCCGATCGAGATTCCCGCCCGTGTCGCCTCGGTGAAGCCAAGCTCTTTCAGCTTGTCGAGGGTCGCGACCGTCGCCGCTGGTCCCGCAACCTGATAGCAGCGCCAAATGATGTCGCTCAGTTGTTTCTTGCCGGCGGGTCGATTAAAGAAACCGAGCTCTTTCGGCCAAATCTGATTGAAGACGACGCGGCCCGCGGTTGTCTCGAGGACTTTTACGTCGGCCTTTCCGAAAATTGTTTGGCGGCCGAAATCCGGATTTTGGAAACGGATGCGATCGTGTGTTTTGACCGAGCCTTCGGCCATGGCGAATTCTACTTCGACTGGCTCGGCGAAGAGCGGCAGATGGCCGTCCTTTTTCACCACTCCGCGCGGATTTTGCG
The DNA here is from genome assembly GCA_003220055.1 of Verrucomicrobiota bacterium. Classification (GTDB taxonomy): domain Bacteria; phylum Verrucomicrobiota; class Verrucomicrobiia; order Chthoniobacterales; family UBA10450; genus AV40. Next base: position 16,889 of record QHRF01000086.1, read on the forward strand.
TCATGTAATAGCAGCCGAGCGTGATGTCTTGCGACGGCGTCGTGATCGGTTTGCCGCTGGATGGTGAGAAAATGTTATTCGGCGCGAGCATCAGCATGCGCGCTTCCAATTGCGCCTCGACCGAGAGGGGCACGTGCACTGCCATCTGGTCGCCGTCGAAGTCCGCGTTATACGCGGTACAGACGAGCGGGTGAATCCGGATCGCTTCGCCTTCGATCAATTGTGGCTCGAAGGCCTGGATCGACAATCGATGCAGCGTCGGCGCGCGGTTGAGCAACACCGGATGTCCGCGGGTGACTTCATCAAGTATGTCCCAGACTTCCGGTGTCTGGCGCTCGATCATTTTCTTCGCGCTGCGCACGGTGTGCACGTAGCCGAGGTCTTTCAGTCGCCGAATGATGAACGGCTCGAACAAAACGAGCGCCATTTTCTTGGGCAAACCGCACTGATGAAGTTTGAGTTCGGGCCCGATAACGATCACTGATCGGCCTGAATAATCGACGCGCTTGCCGAGCAAATTCTGGCGGAAACGTCCGCCTTTGCCCTTGAGCATGTCGCTGAGTGATTTCAGCGGGCGGTTGCCGGCGCCGGTGACCGCGCGGCCATGGCGGCCGTTGTCAAACAAGGCGTCCACCGCTTCCTGCAACATTCGCTTTTCGTTTCGAATGATGACGTCCGGGGTTTTGAGCTGGAGCAAATTCTTGAGTCGATTGTTCCGGTTGATGACGCGACGGTAGAGATCGTTCAGGTCGGAGGTCGCGAAACGTCCGCCTTCCAGTGGAACGAGCGGACGCAGATCCGGCGGGATTACCGGAAGCACGTCGAGAATCATCCACTCTGGCCGTGCGTGCGATGACATGAAGCCCTGCACGAGCTTGAGCCGCTTCGCGAGCTTCTTACGAATCTGTTTGCTCTTGGTCGCGCCCATCGCCTTTTCCAGCTCTTTGTTCAGCTTGTTGAGCTCGATCTCGGAGAGAAGCTTCTTGATCGCTTCCGCGCCCATCCCAGCCACGAAATCCTCGCCGTACTGTTCCTGCGCTTCGCGATACTCGACTTCGTTCAGCAGTTGCGCCCTTTGCAGCGGCGTCTTGCCCGGATCAATGACGATGTAGTCCTCGTAGTAAATGACGCGCTCGAGCTGACGTGCGCTCATGTCGAGCATCAAGCCGATGCGCGACGGCATGCATTTGTAAAACCAAATGTGCGAAACCGGGACGGCGAGCTCGATGTGGCCCATGCGCTCGCGCCGGACCCGCGCGAGCGTGACTTCAACGCCGCAACGATCACAGATGACGCCCTTGTGTTTGATCCGCTTGTATTTTCCGCAGGAGCATTCCCAATCGCGGGTCGGACCGAAGATTCGTTCGCAGAAAAGGCCGCCCTTCTCCGGTTTAAACGTTCGATAATTGATCGTCTCCGGATTTTTGACTTCGCCTTTACTCCACGACCGCATCGTGTCGCTCGAAGCCACGCCAATTGCGACCTGGTCGAAACCGACCGCTCTCTCTTCGCCCACTAACTCACGCCAGGAATGTTCGTTCATTGATTCTCCAAATGTAAATGTCGATGTAAAAATTTATGCGAGGTGCTCAAAGACTGTGGTCGGAGCCTGGCCGCCGACTTTCACGTCGAGGCCGAGACTCTGCATTTCCTTGATCAGCACGTTGAAAGATTCAGGCGTGCCCGCTTCGAGCGAATTGTCGCCTTTGACGATCGATTCGTAGATGCGGGTGCGTCCTTGCACGTCGTCGGATTTCACGGTCAGCAGTTCCTGCAATGTGTAAGCGGCGCCGTAAGCTTCGAGCGCCCAGACTTCCATTTCACCGAAACGCTGGCCGCCATATTGCGCCTTTCCGCCGAGCGGTTGCTGCGTCACGAGTGAGTAGGGGCCGACCGCGCGCGCGTGGATCTTGTCCGCGACCAGGTGGCCAAGCTTCATCATATAGATATACCCAACCACCACTTCTTGATCGAAGGGATCGCCAGTGCGGCCGTCGAACAACTTCGCTTTGCCGGTTTCCTGGACCCAACTGAATCCTTCTTCCTTGCGCGCGTCCTTTAAGTAATCGCGGATTTTGCTCTCCTTGATTCCGTCGAACACTGGCGTGGCAACTTTGAAGCCGAGCGCTTTAGCCGCGACGCCGAGATGCGTTTCCAAAACTTGACCGACGTTCATTCGGCTCGGCACGCCAAGCGGATTGAGCACGATCTCAACCGGAGTTCCGTCCGCGAGGAAGGGCATGTCTTCTTCCGGGACGATGCGCGCGACCACTCCTTTGTTGCCGTGACGGCCGGCCATTTTGTCGCCGACCGAAAGTTTGCGTTTCGAAGCGATGAAAACTTTGACCTGTTTGATGATGCCGGGATCGATGTCGTCGCCGCTTTCCACCCGATCCATCGAGCGTTCGCGCTCGAGTTCGAGCTCGGCGAACTTGTGTTCGTAGTGGCCGATGATCTCGCGGATCTTGTTCCGAATCGGACTCGGATCGATCTCGATGTGATCGTAAACGTTCGCCAGTTTGCGCAGGAGCGTCTTGGTGATCTTGCGATTGGCCGGAATAATGATCTCGCCCGTCTCGGCGTTGACGACGTCGAGAGGAATTTTTTCGCCGAGTAGAATATTTGAGAGCGAATCGGTGAGTTGTTCGATCAGCTCTTCTTTCTTCCGCCGATGCTCTTCCATAATCGCTTTAATCTGCTTCTTCGTTTCCGCCGGCGTCAGCTTCTCGCGGGAGACTTCCTTGCGCGAAGAAACCTTCACATCCATGACGATGCCGTAGGTGCCAGATGGAACGGTCAGCGAAGTGTCTTTTACGTCGGCCGCCTTTTCGCCGAAAATCGCGCGCAGCAATCGTTCTTCCGGCGCCAGTTCGGTCTCGCTCTTCGGCGTGATTTTGCCGACGAGAATGTCGCCCGGCTTCACTTCCGCGCCGACGCGAACGACTCCGTCCGGTCCGAGATTTCGCAGAGCTTCTTCGCTGACGTTTGGAATGTCTCGGGTGATTTCCTCTGGACCGAGCTTGGTGTCGCGGGCGCCGATCTCGAATTCATCGATGTGAATCGACGTGTAAATATCCTCCTTCACGACCTTCTCCGAGATCATGATAGCGTCTTCAAAGTTGTAGCCGTTCCATGGCATGAACGCGACGAGCACGTTGCGGCCGAGTGCGAGCTCGCCGTGGTCCGTGTTCGGGCCATCGGCAATGATCTGCTCTTTCTTGACGTGCTGCCCTCTCTTGACGATCGGCTTCTGATTCACGCATGTGCCGGCGTTGGAGCGCATGAATTTGCGCAGTTCGTAAACGTAAAGTCCTTCTTCGGGATCGGTCTTTATTTTTTTCCGGTGTTCTGGAACATGGCCGTCTTTAGAGACGATAATCTGGTCGGCTGTAACTGATGCGACCTTGCCGCTATCAATCGCGATCAGAACCGCATGTGAGTCGCGAGCGACTTTGCCTTCCAAACCGGTACCAACCAATGGGGCTTCCGAAACGATCAGCGGAACGCCCTGGCGCTGCATATTCGAACCCATTAACGCGCGATTCGCGTCGTCGTGTTCGAGGAACGGAATCAATCCCGCCGCGACCGAGACAAGCTGTTTCGGCGACACGTCCATGTAATGGACTTTCGACGGCTCGACTTCCAAAAAGTCGCCGCGATAACGAACCGAAACTTTTTCGCCGGTGAAATGACCGCGGCCGTCAACCGCCGCGTTCGCTTGCGCGACAAGGTAGTTTTCTTCCTTATCGCCAGTCAGATAGTCGATATCATCCGTGACACGGCCGTTCGTGACTTTGCGATAAGGTGTTTCAATGAAACCAAACTCGTTGATCCGCGCGAAAGTCGACATCGAGCTGATCAAACCGATGTTCGGTCCTTCCGGCGTCTCGATCGGACAAATTCGGCCGTAGTGAGACGGATGCACGTCGCGCACTTCGAATCCGGCGCGATCGCGACTCAATCCGCCTGGTCCGAGCGCGGACAACCGGCGCTTGTGCGTTAATTCCGCAAGCGGATTCGTTTGATCCATGAACTGCGAGAGCTGCGAGCGACCGAAGAAATCTCTAATCACGGCGCTGAGCGCTTTGGGATTGACCAATTTCTGCGGCGTCATGCCGTCGACGTTGATGTCGAACAACGTCATGCGTTCTTTCACCAGTCGCTCAGTGCGGGCGAGACCGACTCGGCACTGATTCGCGAGCAATTCGCCCACTGTTCGCACCCGGCGGCTGCCGAGGTGATCGATGTCGTCGAGCGTGCCTTCGCCGCGGCGCAGATTGATCAAGTATTTGATCGCAGCGATGAAATCTTTGTCGGTCAAAATTCGCTCGGTAAGATCGACATCGATCCCGAGTTTCTGATTAATTTTGTAACGGCCGACGCGACCGAGATCGTATTTCTTCGGATCGAAGAACAGTCGCTTCAGCAAAGCGCGCGCGTTGGCCACGGTCGGCGGATCCCCAGGGCGCAATCGGCGGTAAATATCTTTTAGCGCTTCCTCCTGATCGTGCGCCGGATCTTTGCGGAGCGCTTTGACGACGGTGTCGTCGTTGGAAATATCGATGACCTTAACTTCCTTAATCCCGAGACCCATGACCTGGCGAACGGTCGCGAGTGTGAGCGGTTCAAAAGCCCGAGCAACGGTCACTTCGCCGTCACGGACTTCCGCCGTCAGAACTTTGGTCGCGAGCTTCTCTTCGTCGAGTTTCTCGCTCAGCTTCAGATTCTCGATGTTGTAAAAGAGTTTGATGACGTCCTCGTCTGACCCGTAGCCAAGGGCTCGAAGGAAAGTCGTGGCCAGGAATTTGCGACGCCGTTTGCGACGATCGAGATAAATGTAAAGAAGATCGGCGGTATCGAATTGCACTTCGATCCATGAACCGCGGTCCGGAATAATCCGGAAGCTGTAAAGAACTTTGCCATTGAGGTGGATGGTCGACTCAAACGCTATGCCCGGTGAACGGTGCAGCTGGGAAACGACTACGCGCTCGGCCCCATTAATGACAAACGTGCCTTGTGGTGTCATGAGCGGGATTTCGCCCATGTAAACTTTTTCTTCCTTCGTTCCTTTCTCCTCGCGGAGTTGAAAGGTTACGTGGAGCGGCGCGCTGTAAGTCTGACCCTCGCGTTGCGCTTCGAGCGCGGTCAGCTTCGGCTCGCCGATTTCGTAATGGCTGAAATCGAGGACGGCTTTTTCGTCGTAGCTCTCAATCGGGAAAACTTCCCTGAAAACGGCCTGGAGCCCGTGGTTCTTGCGCTTGGCAAATGGAACGTCTTTTTGGAGAAAATCGACGTAGGAGTTGAGTTGAACCTCAATCAGGTTTGGAGGCTCGATGGCTTCCTTGATTGTTCCGAAGTGGATGCGTTCCGAATTTCGTTCTGACATAATCACCAGGCCACGGGGTTATTCTCGCGCCGATCCACAATAAATTGCGGCCGCTTGGGTACAAAGAGCCTACTGCGTCACCGGAGAGCGAGGAGTGCAAAAATCGCCTCAAAACAGCGGCTTGTCAAATAAGACCCCACCGTTTTGCTGCAAGCTTCGTTTTTACCACCAACTGCAGGTTAAAAATAAGTCTCCTTACTTCTAACAAAAACCGAGACTAAACCAAAACGGCCGCCACGCAAGACAATTTCGCGCGGCGGCCGTTGTAAAAATTTGCTTACTTGATTTCGACCTTCGCCCCCGCCGCTTCGACCTTTTTCTTGATCTCCTCGGCTTCCTGCTTGGTAACGCCTTCTTTGATTGGCTTGGGAGCGCCTTCCACCAGCGCTTTCGCCTCGGCCAATCCAAGGCCCGGAACCGCGCTGCGGATTTCCTTGATGACACCAATCTTGTTTGCGCCCATTTCTTTCAAAATCACGTCGAACGTGGCTTTCTCTTCCGCCGCCGGTGCTGCTGCTCCGCCGCCAGCCGCTGGCGCCGCTGCCACCGCAACCGGTGCGGCCGCGCTTACGCCCCATTTTTCTTCGAGTTGTTTTACCAAGCCAGCAATCTCGAGAACGGACAATCCGCTGAGTTGCTCCACCAATTTATCTTTGTCTGCCATTTTTTTCCTCCAATTGCCGCTTCCGAAAGCTTCCGGAAAATTAAGGCCGATCGCCATCAGCCCGGACAGTGTTTTTGTTGTTTATTGTAGGGCAACCGCTTCGGTTGCCGAGGCAGGCAATTCGCCCACCCTACAAAAAATTTATGTTGCCGGCGTTTCCGCGGGCGCGCCCTCCCTTTCGCTCTTCGCTTTCAGCAATCTCGCCAGCGATGAAGCCGGTTCATTAAGTAAGCGCACAAGTTTCGTAGCCGGCGAGAGGAGCAACCCGAGCAGTTGGGCCTGCAAAACTTCCCGCGGCGGCAAATCCGCCAGGGCTTCGATTTCAGCGGTGGAAACGACCGTACGATCGATCAGGCCGAGTTTGAGCATCGCCTTTTTGAATTCACCGGCGAACGTTTTCAAAACTTTTGCTACAGGCGCGACATCTTTTTCTCCCGTCACGACTGCCGTCTGCCCGGCGAGCTTTCCGTCACCGCTTGGAAGCCCCGATGCCTCCATCGCGCGCTTTAAAAAGCTATTTTTGACGACGTGAATTTCTGCGCCGGTGGCGGCCAGCCGTTTCCGCAGCTCGCTAAAATCGTCGACTTTCATGTGCTGGTAGTCAGCCACCAGGACAAAGGACGATTCCTTCAACTGTTCGGACAGGTTCGAAACGATATTGGCTTTTTCTGGTCTCATGATGTCGATCTTTATGCGGCTTGTCCGGCCAGGTAAGGCGATGGATCGAGTTTCAGGCCGGGCGACATTGTCGCGCTTAATGTCATCGCGTCAACAAATCGGCCTTTGGCTGTGGCCGGGCGCGCGCGAACCACTGCTTCAATCACGGCGTTGCCATTTTCTACCAGCGCTTTTTCTTCAAACGAAAATTTTCCAACCGGTACGGCGACGTTGCCGTTTTTATCGAGTTTAAATTCAACCCGGCCAGCTTTGACTTCCTGAACTGCTTTGGCCGTATCTTCGGCGACTGTTCCAGCTTTAGGATTCGGCATGAGACCGCGTGGTCCGAGCACTTTTCCGAGCTTGCGCACTTCGGCCATCGCCGTCGGTGTCGCGACCGCGACGTCAAAATCTTGAAAACCTTCCTGAACTTTTTGGATCAAATCTTTAAAGCCGACGTGCTCAGCGCCGACGTCTTTCGCCGCTTTTGCCGCTGCGCCCTCAGCGAATACGAGGACTCGCACGTGTTTGCCACTTCCATGGGGCAATGCGCAGGTGCCGCGCACCATTTGATCGGATTGTTTTGGATCGACACCCAGACGGAACGAGACCGTGACTGTTTGATCGAACTTGGTCGGCGGAAACTTCTTCAGCGTGGCGACCGCGTCGTTGAGGCTGTAGGATTTTTTGCGGTCCACCTGCTCGGCGGCGGCGCGATAACGTTTACTACGTTTTAGTTGCATAGTTTTGCGCAGTATTAGCGGTCACCGCGGCGACCTCCTGCTAATTTAGCCCGCCTCTCAGCGAAGCGGGGCGGCACAGTAGGGGAGCATTTTAGGATTGTCAACGCCGGGCAATCTCTGGTAAAACCCAGGGGTTATGAAAAGCCCCACTTATTATAGATTGTTGATCGTTGCCACCTCTCTCCTTGCCGCCAGCCAACTCTTCGCCCGGCCCATTGGTTTTAGCGAACTATCATTGCTCGTCCGAATGCATGAGCCGGAAACTTCGATCAAGAATGAAGTCGCGGACCGAAAACTTTTGCACGGATTGACTCAACCCCAGGAAGGGATTCTCAAATCGCAAGGCGCGAGCGATTCGCTCATCCAGTCGCTCCGCAATTCCAACCTCGTCGTCTCGAAGGAAGAGGCAGTTGCGGTTGAGTCGGCCGCCGCACGCGAGTCGAGCGCTTCTGCAGCGGAAATGCATCCTGCCGGTCACCATCGTCATGTTTTAGTCTTCGACGTCGCTTTGGGTCATCCGATTAATTTAAGCCAGTGGGGCGGCCTGGATTATGAGATCGCATTTTACTCGTACCGCTTCGCTGGCGAAGATCACATCCAGCCGGCATTAATCGATCAGGTCGGCACGAGAACTGTAGTGAGTCCCCTCGTCCCAACAGGTGGGCTCAGTGTCACTGAGACTTTTCCGTCAGATTGGTTTCCAACAAATGGGGTCCGGAACTGGCGCTTCATGCCTTACAATGGAGTCGATTATGACAACCGCGGCGATTTTCGCGACGCGCGCTCAATTTATTTTAGCGACACGGTTGGGGTAAGCTCGTATTCGGTTTCGCGGCCGGTCGCGGTCGATTGGGACGCTCCGGTATTCCTCGAAGGACAGCCTTATACGTTTTATCCGGTTTACGGTGCGGGCGGCGTGAACCTGTATTACATCAATTCGACGAGCTATTCAGCCAGAGTCGCGGTCGCGTTTAATCGCTAACCCAACAAGTTAATCGGCAGGAATTTCGGGACTCTGATCGGCTGAGACGGCGACTGGCGGTGCACTTGGCGGACCGTTCCGGATAATTTTGCCTTCTTTCATTACGAACGACACACGTTCGGTCGCGGTAATGTCGGATGTCGGGTCTCCGGGCATCGCGACCACATCGGCAAACTTTCCTTTCTCAAGCGTTCCAGTTTTTTGCGCGATGCCGAATAAATCCGCTGCGTTTCCCGTGGCGGCTCTCAGCGCATCGATCGGCTGCATTCCCAGATCGACCATCAATTTGAATTCCTTTGCGTTCTGGCCGTGCGGAAATACCGCGGCGTCAGTTCCAAATGAAACTTTGATGCCCATTTTCACGGCATTTCGGAACATGTCGGAGCGCGCCGCGCCCGCCGCTTTCGCCTTGGCCTGCAATGCCGGCGGGTAATTATCGATCTTGCTCATGATCCATTCCGTCGCCATCAACGTCGGTGTAAGATATGTGCCTTTGTTTTTCATCAACGTGAGCGTTTCCGGTTTCATGAACGAGCCGTGCTCGATCGAATCGACGCCGGCCTCGATCGCTTCCTTCGCCGCCTGATCGCCATGACAATGAACGGCCACTTTTTTGCGCAAACGATGTGATTCATCAACCAGGGCTGCCATTTCTGCCGGCGTGAGTTGCGGCGTGTCCACTTCATCTGCCAGTGAAAGAACACCACCCGATACCGCCGCTTTGATCACGTCCGCGCCGTTTTTCACTTCAAACCGCACCGCTTTCCGGATCGCATCGGGCCCGTCCGCGATTCCTTGACTAAAATCGGGCTCGTGACCGAAAAGCATATCGCGAAAACCGCTAGTCGGATCGAAATGCCCGCCGGTCGCACCGATTCCGTAGGTTGCAACCAACATCCGCGGACCAACGATGACGCCTTTGTTAATCGAGTTCCGCAGCGCAACGTCGACAAACTCTTTGCTGCCCACGAAACGACTGCCGAGATCGCGCACGGTTGTGAATCCGGCTTCGACTGTGGCGCGCGCATAGCGCGTCGCGAGGATCGCTTGCTCGGAAACATTCAGGTCGACTTCTTTCAGTCGGCGCTCGTTGTAATTACCGGAAAAATCGAGCGTCAGATGGGTATGCCCGTCCATGAAGCCTGGCGAAAGGGTCGCGTCGCCGAGGTCGATGACTTGCGCATCCGGCGGCGCCGGCAAATTGCTTCCGGCGTCGACAATTTTGTTGCCCTGAACAATGACGACGCCGTTTTGGGCCAGCGTTTTCGATTTGCCGTCGAACAGACGCGCTGCTTTGAGAACAACAATTTTGTCGGCGGCTTGGGTCGCAATCGCGCAAACCGCGAATGCAAGAATGGTGAAACCAAATCGTAGGGAAGATCGACAAAAAGCTGGGACTTTCATTCCCGGGATATAGAAACTTCGGGGACACAAAGCAAGGCTGCGCGGTGAATGCCTCCGGTCTTGTTTAGGGCATTGGCTTTGGCTTCAATGGCTGGATGCTCCAACCATCAACTGTCTATCGCGCCTTTATGGTTCTCGGTTTGGTGATGACGTCAATCTTTGCATTAGTGATCGCGCAAACTAATCCATCGAAAGGCCCCTCTCCTGAGCCAAAAGCTGAAACGTCTCCTACGCCGCCGCCCGCGACCGATTACGACATTCGCTGGGGGGTGAAAATTCCGATGCGAGACAAAGTGGAGTTGAACGCCACCCTTTATCTGCCGAAAACGCCGGACGGCTCAGCGCCTAACACTCCCGTCGTCTTCACACTGACCCCCTACATCTCCGACAGCTATCATGCGCGCGGAGCTTACTTCGCGTCGCACGGCTACGTGTTCGCGCTCGTCGATGTTCGCGGTCGCGGAAATTCCAGCGGCGACTTTGAGCCGTTTGCCAATGAACCTCGCGATGGTCACGACGTCGTCGAATGGCTCGCGCAACAACCGTTCTGTGACGGAAAAGTCGCGATGTGGGGCGGTTCCTATGCTGGATTCGATCAATGGGCAACGGCAAAAGAGTTTCCGCCGCACTTGGCGACGATCGTGCCCGCGGCCGCGGCGCATCCCGGCCTTGATTATCCATCGCTCAACAACGTCGGCTATCTCTACGACATCCAGTGGTTCACCGCCACCAGCGGCCGCACCGCTCAGCAAAATCTTTTCGGCGATTCGAAGTTTTGGCGCACGAAATTTCTCGATGCCTACAAAAAGCACATTGCGTTCAGTACGGTCGATTCGTTCGTCGGCAATCCTTCGCAAAACTTTCAGCGCATCCTGAAACATCCGACGGTGGACGCCTATTACGACGCGATGGTGCCCAACGCCGAGCAGTTTAAGAAAATTTCGCTGCCGATCCTCACCATCACCGGTCAATACGACGGCGATGAGCCCGGCGCGATGAGCTACTATCGCGATCACACTGCAAACGCTTCGCCTGAAGCGCGCGCCAAACATTTTCTCATCATCGGGCCGTGGGACCACCCCGGTACGCGCACGCCGACCGACGAAGTTGGCGGCGTGAAGTTTGGACCCGGGGCGGTTGTCGATCTTAATGATCTCCATCGGCAGTGGTACGACTGGACAATGAAGAACGGCCCGAAGCCCCAGTTTCTGAAAAATCAGGTCGCGTATTATTTGATCGCGCCCGGAAATTCCGGCGCCAACGGCGAATGGAAATACGCCCAGGACTTTGTGAGTTTAGCGGCAAACCCAAAGATGTTTCATTTGGATTCGAAAAATGGTGACGCGAACGGTGTCTTTCGCTCGGGTACACTGACAGAAGCGCAACCAAGCGAAGGCGTTGATCAGTTCGTCAACGACCCGCTCGATACGCATCGCGGCGAAGAAGTGGAGGGGGTTGAGCCGAACGACAAGACGGCCGGCATTGATCAGCGTTTTGCGCTTTGCATTGGCAAAGACGGCCTGGTCTATCACACCGATCCATTGCCGAAAGAAACGCCGCTGGTCGGATGCCCGGAAGTTTCGCTCTGGGTTTCAATCGACACGCCCGACACCGATCTGCAAGCCGATCTTTACGAAATTCAGCCGGACGGAACGAGCATCGCGCTCTGGAGCGACTTTCGCCGATTGCGTTATCGGGAATCGCCCCGCGAAGCCAAGCTGGTGAAACCGGGCGAGATCGTTAAATGCGATTTCGATCCTGGGCTGTTCGTCGCGCGCCGTTTGATGAAAGGCAGCCGTCTGCGCCTGGTTGTGTATTCCCCGAACTCAATCTTCTGGCAGAAGAATTACAATTCCGGCGGAGTCGTCGCCGATGAAACGGCGAAAGATGCGCGAACTGCGCACGTCAAAGTTTATCACGACACACAGCACGCGAGCGCCATCGAATTGCCGCTGCGCTAATGACCTCGCGAGTCCTGATCGTTGCAGCATTTTCATTTCTCGCGATCAATCTGCGCGCCGCTTCCGAGATCGTAATCGCGATCCGTTATTTGCAGGCGGAAGGGACCAGCCACTCGCACGTCTATCTATATAGAGAAGATGGGAAGTTGCTGCGCCAGCTCACCAGCAACAATTCAGGACAAGACGTCGATCCGGTATTCGCGCCGGACGGAGAGACCATTGTGTTTAGCCGGGAGAAAGAGGGCAGTCCGGTTGAATTTTGGAGCGTCCGGCCGCTCGGTGGAGAACCAACCAAGCTCGACTCGGCTCCGGATTGGTACGAGCAAACAAAGACTTCCTCCTATTTTACGAATCGTGACACACCGCCGGAATCGGCAGCGCCCGCACTCGAATCAAGGCAAACTTCGCCATCAGGGAGCGGGGGCGGCATGATCGGGGGGCGGCGGACTTACAAAGCGCCCGATGGATCGGCGGAATTGATTTTACGCGAAGATCCGAGCGATCCGGACGATCGAGCGAACGGGGAAAAGCACGGCAAACATTACGTATTGCGGTATCTAAAAACTGGGATCCAGGCGGATTTCGGAACTTTGCCGGGGTTCTTCGGCGCTTATGAAATACTGTATGAAAGACAAAATCCGGACCGTCGATTCTTGCTCGAAGGCCTGCTGCGTGTGGCGTTCTTCGGCTTGCATTTAAACAGCACCGACGGCGATACTTCTTTTGCGCTCGACCTCAACGGTCCGCGTTTTGTCCGACTTTCTCCGAATTGGGCCGCGCCAGTGCCGTTGCCGGGCGAACCCGCCTTCCTCACACTCACTGAAAATCGTTACGTGCCAATTCCAGGGACGACCAAGACCGCGAACTGCTCTTATATAGAACACTGGGACGCGCAATTGCAGAAAATCCGCTACGCCCGGGGAAAAGCACCGGCCATCTTTTACGGCGCGTCGGTTTATCGTCCAGAGCGCACGCCGGCTGTGATTACGATTCGGCAAAATGCAGATTAGCCTGAAACCATGAAAGTTTTTTGCGCAATTTTATTTATCATTGTCGCCTCAGCCGAAACGCCTCAGGCGCAACAAACCGATTCGTTCGACAAACTCGCCGCTGATTTTTGGTCCTGGCGCGCCAGATATGCGCCGTTCACGGGCGATGATGTCAATCGAATCGAGCGCCCGGGCGGGGTGCGCGATTGGTCGCGCGCCAAGCTAGACAATCAGCGCAAAGAGCTCAACGAATTTGAAGCACGGTGGAGGAAGATCGATTCCCGCGCTTGGCCGATCGCTAGGCAAGTCGATTATCGCTTGGTTGGCTCAGCGTTGTCACGGGTGCGGTGGGAGTTGGACATTAATCCGGGCTGGCGACGCGATCCGACTTTTTATATCGGGCAAACGCTGACGCCGATTGTGGAAGCGTTAACGGTCCGGGGACCCTACAACGAGGCGCAGTCGCGCGAGATTTTGACACGGATCAACAACGTTCCGTCCATTCTCGAGCAGGCAAGACAAAATCTGGAGAAGCCGGCCGCGCCATTTGCGCGAGTGGCCGTTCAATCGCTTGAAAACATCCGGCCACATCTGCACCAAATGGCCAGCGCACTGGCAAAATCGACAACTCTGAAAGAGCAGGATTTCTATGCCGCGACCGATCGCGCGGCGGACGCGTTGGAGAAATATCGGGGATATTTACAGCAACTGCTTCCATCGCTTCCGAACGAGACTGCGCTCGGCCGCGATGCTTACATTTTCTTTTTGCGCAACGTCGCGATGCTCCCGTACCCGCCGGAGCAATTGCTGGCGGCGGGCCGACAGGAATGGGACCGCGCGGTCGCTTTCGAAGCGTTTGAAATCCACCGAAACCGCGATGTTCCGCCCCTCAAACTCGCCGAGAACATCGACAGCTGGGTCAGGGATGCCGCAGCGAAAGAGTTGTTGATCCGCAAATTCCTGAATGAGCGCGACATTCTGACCGTTCCGGATTGGCTCCAGCATTATACCTTGCGCTCAATGCCGGAATTTTTGCGCGCGTTGCAAGGTTTCGGCGAAACCGATGATTTCACGTTGCCGTCACGATTGAATCAAGATTGCATTCGCTATGTGACCGAGCCATCGGCGAGGCTCGGCTACTTTTGGCGAGCGACGGCGCAGGACCCACGACCGATCTGCGTCCATGAAGGAATTCCCGGCCATTATTTCCAGCTTTGTCTTTCCTGGAAACAGGAAAATCCAATTCGACGTCATTATTATGCTTCTACTGCAAACGAGGGGATTGCCTTTTACGCCGAGGAAATGATGTTGCAGGCGGGATTGTTCGACGACAGCCCGCATACGCGTGAGATCATTTACAATTTTATGCGTCTGCGCGCGCTCCGCGTGGAAGTAGACGTGAGGCTTGCGCTTGGCCAGGCGACTCTCGATCAAGCGGCGAAATATTTGCATAACAAGGTGCCGATGGACATGGAAACCGCGCGCGCAGAGGCGACCGCTTTTGCGACCGGGCCGGGCGGCGCAATCAGCTATCAAATCGGCAAGCTGCAAATCGTGAAATTTTTGGCCGACGCGCGATTGCAGCAGGGTGACCGGTTCAATCTGCGCGCGTTCCACGACTTCGTTTGGAAAAACGGCAACGTCCCGATTTCACTCCAACGTTGGGAATATTTGGGCGATGCGAGTGAAGTGCCAAAGTAAATTCGCGGCTTACCGGAATCGGCGGCGCGCGATTTCCTCTTTCATATTTTCCAGCTCATCCTCGCGCTCCTCCCGGACGATCTTGATATAGAAGATGGTGCCGGCGATGCCGAAAGCGACGGCGCCGAGCAAATTGAGATTTGGATTCATGGTCCAAAGATAGGCCCCAAGGAGTGCCCCTACGCTCACGATCAGATCACGGACTAAATAGTAGGCGCCGACCATTTGCCCGCACCGCGACGGATCGCAATAGCCGATGATGAGGGCCTTACGAGAGGTGTCGCCGAATTCCTTGAAGCCCCGAATGACGAAAGCGACCACGAGCAAGACGAAGCTGTATGATGGGAATGCGTGCGAGATGAGCAAGCTGATCGGAAAAAGCGTGAACATGATAAAGGTTACGATCACGAAGGGCTCGCGGCCGTAGCGATCGGCGTAATGCGCGGCTGGAATAATGCACAGCGTCGCCGCCAGCATTTCGACCGTTGTGAGCACGCCAATTTCTTTCGCGCTCATGCCGATGTAGTCCATCGCGAAGATCACCACCCACGCGTAGGGAATGCGTTCGCAAAACCGAATCAGGATATCGCTCAAGAGCAGCCGCCGCATCGGGGAATTGAACTCGCGCAAGCTCTGCAAAAAATTCAGACGTTCCCCGGGCGTTTCTTCTTTCGGTTCATCGCGCAGACACCGTTGCACGAAAATCGTCGCGCCGGAAAGAACGATCGAAATCACGAGTGCGATGCGGACACCGCCAATCACACCGAACCGATCGATCAACACTCCGCCTAAAAACGGGGCGATCATGATCGGCAATCGCTTGATCACCGATTGCACGCCGATGCCCATCGAGTGGCGATTTGCTTCAAGCGCGGCCGCAACCAGTGAAAAAGTGGCCGGCAACGAAAAGCAGCTCCATGACAAAAACAGAAACATTCCCGCGATCACGGCGCCCCAATGCGGTACCAGAAGAACGAGCGCGTAGCCGACGATCGATACGATGTTGAAAGTCAGAAACGCGCGGCGATGTCCCCAAAGATCGACAATCACACCGCCGGGGTAGGCGTAAATCGCGCCGAGCAATGTGCGCAGCGCGTCGTAGAGACCGATCACGAAAACGCTCGCGCCCAGCGCTTGCAGAAATTTCGGCACGAATCGCATCCAGAGCTCTTCTCCCGCGCCAATCACGAAAATGGCGAGGAGGAGAACGACCAGGTTGCGCTTCAGACCGAAAAAGTTGCCGAGACGCGCGAAGCCGTTCACGTGCAATTGTTGTCGGAACTGCCGCTGCGATTCAAGTCACCTCAACGTCAGGTTAACGCGGGTTCGAGCTTCAGTTCTGAGCGTTCGAGGCGTTTGTTCGCCGGTTTTCCTTCGCGTTCCAACCAGGCATACAGGACGGGCAAAACGATCAAGGTGAGAAGTGTGGAGCTGAGGATGCCGCCAATGACAACGGTGGCGAGTGGTCGTTGCACTTCCGCGCCGGTCCCGGTGGCGATGGCCATCGGCACAAAACCGAGGCTGGCCACGAGCGCTGTCATAAGTACTGGCCGAAGGCGCGTCAGTGAGCCCTCGATCACCGCTTCGCGAACGCCGCGGCCTTGCTCGCGAAGTTGATTGAAATAGCTGATCAGGACCAATCCATTGAGCGCGGCGACACCGCTCAGCGCGATAAATCCAATCGCGGCGCTGATGCTGAATGGCATTCCGCGCAACCAAAGCGAGAGCACGCCGCCCGTCACCGCGAGCGGGATTCCAGTGTAAACCAGGAACGCTTGTCGAATGCTGCCGAAGGCGAGAAAGATCAGAATGAAAATCAAGGCCAGCGCCGCTGGCACCACGACCATCAAACGCGCCCGCGCTTGTTCCAGGTTTTTATATTGGCCACCGAATTCTACCAGATAACCCTCCGGCATTTTCACCTCTTGCTTGATTCGTTGCTCCGCGTTACGAACGAATCCTTCCACGTCGCTCGTATTTAAGTTGACCAATATCGCGGCGCGGCGATGCCCTTCATCGCGGAAAATCGGTTCGACAACTTCGACCGTCTTAAGATCGACAACTTCTCCCATCTTAACCAATCCGTGATCACCCACCCGCAATGGTAACTGCCGAATCTTTTCATTGTCCGCGCGGATTTCCTCCGGCATGCGCACAACAATGTCATAGCGCTTCTCTCCATCGATCGCGGTGCCGACGACTTTGCCGGCCAGCGCCGCGGAGACTGCCTTATTCACTTCGCTCGCGGACAAACTATAGCGTTGCAGTTCGTCGTGTCTTGCTTCTATCAGAAGCTGTGGTCTGCGTCCCTCGGTTTCGTGTTCTACTTCCTCGGCCCCGGGCGTTTTCTCGAGAATGCCTTTGATCTGATCGCCGAGTTTCTCGAGCACATCATAATCATCTCCGAAAATTTTGACGGCCAGCTCCGCCTTGGTGCCTTCAAGCATTTCGTTAAACCGTTCCTCGATTGGTTGTGCGAAAAGAATTTTGTAACTCGGATCCAGCTTCTTCAGGGTGGCATCGATCTGGGAGTTGAGCTCGGCTTTGTTCCGCGGGCGGCCCGGAGTTTTGGGCCATTGGTCGAGCGGTTTGTAAAAAATGTAAACGTCGCATTCGTTCGGCGGCATCGGATCAGTTGCGATGTCGCTCGTTCCGATGCGGGTGAAAATGCGGGTGATTTCCGGGAACTCGCGAAGCAACGTCTTTTCCAGTTCGAGATCGGTCCGCACCGATTCATCCAAACTCATCCCGACCGGTTTGTAGAGCATCGACGTGATCGACCCTTCGTCGAGCTTTGGCACAAACTCGGCGCCGATACGATTGAAGAGCCAGATCGAGCCCGCGAAAATCGCGATTGCCGCCAGCACCACCAGCCAGCGCGAGGCGAGCGCGATACGCAGCATCGGCTCGTAGGTCGCTTTGGCTGCGCGAATGATAAAATTATCGCCCTCGCCGACGCGGCCGCGTAGCAGCAGTGAGCAAAGCACCGGCATCAACGTCAACGCAAGAATCAGCGCACCCGTGAGCGCCAACATCACTGTCACCGCCATCGGGTGAAACATTTTTCCTTCAATGCCGGTGAGGGCGAGAATCGGGATGTAAACGATCGTGATAATGACAACGCCGAAAAACATCGGGTGCGCGACCTGTTTACTGGCCGCGAGCACAATCTGAGATCGCTCCTCGCTGGTGAGCCTTCGTCCTAGCTCGTGCTGGCGAATCCCGAGCTGCCGCACCACGTTTTCAACAATCACCACCGCTCCGTCGATCAGCAGACCGAAATCCACCGCGCCGAGGCTCATCAAGTTACCCGACACGCCGAGCTTGACCATTCCGGTCAACGCGAACAGGAATGAAAGCGGTATCGCCATCGTGACGATGAGCGCACCACGCCAATTGCCCAGCAGCGCAAAAAGCAATGCAGTTACCAGAATGGCGCCTTCAAAAAGATTGGTGCTCACGGTGTGAATGGTCTTGTTGATCAAAATCGAGCGATCGTACTGAGGCTGAACTTGCACATTGTCCGGCAGCTTCTCCTGAATCTCGGCCAAACGTGCTTTAACTCGTTCCGCGACTTCGCGGCTATTTTCGCCGGCCAGCATCATTGCTGCGCCGATGATTGTTTCCTCTCCGTCGATCGTCGCTGCGCCGGTACGAATGCGTGAGCCGTAACTCACATCGGCGAGATCTTTGACCAACAATGGCTTGACGCCGGCCGCAAATTTCACCGGCAGATTCGTGATATCTTGGAGAGTGTTCGCGCGCGTCACCGCACGGATGCTTAATTGGTTGCCGCCGCGGCTGATAATGCCGCCGCCCGCGTTCTCGACATTCGCCGCGATGATATCGGCCAGCTCGCTGAAAGTCATGCCGCTTCGCTCCAAGTCTTCCGGCCGCGGCTGGATCACAAGCTGCCGTTCGTATCCGCCGCTTTCGTTAACCTCGGCGACACCCGGCACGGTCCGCAGCAGCGGCTTGATGGTGTAGTCATGAAGTTCGCGCAACTGGAACAACTGCTCCCGGAGCAGTTCCGGTCTTTTTGCGTTGGGCTTGTAGGAAACATTGTAGTAGAAAATTTCACCCAATCCGGTGCTGATCGGTGCGAGCTTCGGCGCGACGTCGTGTGGCAAACGCTCCACCGCGGCTTGCAAGCGCTCGGTCACGAGCTGGCGCGCGCGATAAACATCTGTGTTGTCGGAAAACTGGAGAGTGACTTGCGACAAGCCGAACTTTGTCAGCGAACGCATCTCTTCGATGCCCGGCAATCCGGCCATCTCAATTTCGATGGGCCGGGTCACCAATTTTTCCGATTCCTCCGCGGCCAGGGCCGGCACTTCCGTATTTATCTGGACCTGCACACCGGTGATGTCGGGAACGGCGTCAATCGGCAGCCGAGTTGCCGCCCAGAGACCGACTGCAACTAGCGCGAGTGCGGCGAGTAAGATAAAAGCGCGCTGTCGCAGCGATAGTTCGAGGATCTTGTCGATCATCGACTCTCCTTTGTGTCCAATCGAGTGGCGGTGAGCTGTTCCAATTGCTGGCGGGCCTCGATTGCCGCTGCTTGTGCCGCGGTGAACGCATCAATCGAATCGAGATATTGCTTTTGCAATTCTGTGTAGGTGGAAAGCGGAACCGCGCCATCTCTGTAGTTGCGGTCGCTCGTTTCCGCGGCTTCACGCATCTGCGGCAGAACCGACTTCTGCAAGTCGTCCGCCTCTTCACGCCGCGAGCGGTAAACGAATTCCGCGTCGGCAACTTTGCGTTCGACCTCGCGCACGAGCGCCGTCAGCTCGGCTTCGACCTTGGCGGCGCGAGCTTTTTCAGATTCGATCTTGCCCGTGTTCATGTTCCAGAGCGGCAATGGCAGCGACGCGGTGATTCCAAACAGGTATTCATTGGTGTCGGCGCGCTCATTGTGCGCAAATGGACCAACCCGCACAGCCGGCCAGCGTTCATTGAGGGCGAGCCTGATTTTGTAGCCCTGCTGCTCAAACTCGAACATCCGCGTGCGAATGTCGTAATTCCGCTCGCGCGCCGTGAACAGCAAGGTGGCAACCTGTGGAAGCGGTCGAAGGGTTAGATCGACATCCGGAGGCGCGAGCGGCGAATTGACGCTTGCCCCGCGCAATTGGTTGAGCTCGTGAATCGCGCTTTGCATTTCGCGTTGTGCCTCCAGTGGTCTGCGTTTCAGTGAAATCGCGCTCGCTTCAATGATTCGCACATCGGCCTGTTGCGCGACACCGGCCGCGGGACGTTGCTGCAACACCGTTGCAAGATCGTTGAACCGTTTTGCAATCTCATCCGCGGCGCCTGCTTTCGCTTTGCCCAACGCCGCGCGAAATGCCGCCGCCCGTACTCGCGCCGACAACGCCGACCGAAATCCTTCCAGTCCCAGATCCGCCAGCGCGATCTGGCGATTAGCAATTGCTTTGCGCAGAGTGACGCGCCCCGGATATTCGAAAGTTTGGGTTGCTCCTAGCGTCCACAGAATACCGTCACCGAGAGTATTGCCGTGATAATCGCGAACGATTTTTGCGCCGGACTCGGTTGAGGCTTCCGGATTTTGCCATTCGCCCGCGGTGCGCCGTTCGCCTTTGGCTGCTGCGATCTCGGCGCTGTAAACATTTACTTCCGGGTTTCGCGCCAACGCTTCCGCGACCAACTGGTCTAAAGAGATCGCGTCACCGGCGCTGCAAACCGTCGGCGCGAGCACTATCGCGAAGCTAATTATTAATAAGGGCTTTCCCAATTTTAGCCGCCCCTTCAGCACGCGAAGAAGCTCCGCAATCCGTGATAAGCCGTCAATCGGCAAAGCATTATCCTGCCCTCCGTTCCGTTGCGCCACTGGAAGTCTGAAATCGCGGCCGCTTTATTTACGGATCAATTTAAGAATGCGACCCTGGGCCGGATCTATTAAATACGCCGTTTCGCCTTTGCCCGCGACAACGCTGCGTGCGCCTTTCACCGCCGGCACCGTCGCCTTCAGACGGAATTTTCCGTCGTCCCCGACTTCGCCGGCGCCGGTTTGAATTGAATCGAGAATTTTTCCATCGTTGCCGGCGTCGAGATTCACGACGTGATCGCCGCAAGCCACGAAAAGAAATCGTCGGACAGGATCCAGCGCCACGCCGCCAACATCCGCGCTGCCAGGGTTCCATTTCGAAACGATTTTCTTCGTGCGCGCATCAATTGCGATGGTCGATCCGGGCCCTTCGACGTTGGTGTAAAAAAGTCCGTGTCCATTATCAACGGCATAGCCTTCGCCCAAGCCGTCCAGCTGAATTTTCGTTTTCCATTTCAAATGACGCGGATCAGAAGCGTCGAAAACTTGGAGAGCCTTAGCCGCCTCAGCATTACTGCTCGAAACAGGTCGCGCAGTGGTCCAAACTTCTTTGGTCGCGGCTACGTAAAGCACACCGTCCGGCGTGACACCTTGATCGCTTGAAGCCGGCACACATTCGCCGCGATTCAGACTGCTCTTGTCAATCCAACAAAGCGTCGCGTCGCCGCGATTGCCGATGTAGACAACGCCGTCGCCGATGCTGGCCGCTGTTGGGCCGAGCGTGACTTTGCGTCCGCGTCGCTCAATTTCGCCAGTCTTGAAACCCGCGACCTGCGACACTGCGTCCGTTTTTTCATCAATCACCACCACGCTCCCGAGATTGCTGGCTGGCACCCATACTTTTCCAGTCGCAGGATCGTAAGCGAAGTAGTCGAGCGTGACGGTGCCGGTTGCGCCGGGAAGGGAGATTGGTTTCAGCTCGTGACTCAAGGCAGACGTGTCGGCCGCTACTAGTGTGGCGAGAGGTAAAAAGATACTGAATGACGTTATGATTCGGAGTTTCATCGGAATCGGTGACAGCAATCGCTTTATTTCACCGCCGATGTGCTGACCCCGGACAAGCCGGCGGCGAGGAGCGCACCTTGGATTGCTTCGGCGAGTTTTTTGGCCGGACCTTTCCCCCAATAATGGAAAAACAGAATTCGCGGCCGCTCGTGCGTCATGTGCGAGTGAATCGCGACGATATTAATCCCGCCAACCCGCATCGCCTTGAGTGCGGATTGCAATTCGTCTTCGGTTACTGCGAAATCTC
>QHRF01000117.1 GCA_003220055.1 Verrucomicrobiota bacterium
CCTTCGCCGGAACGATGAATCCCGAACCCGAGAGCAATCACAAATAGAAGGCTGCCTGCAAAATCGCAGAAGTGATCCAAAAATTCGCCGCGTTTTGATTCCAGGTTTTTCGCCCGCGCGATTTCGCCATCACAACCATCAAGGATGCTGTAAAGTTGGAAGAGGGCCGCGCCGATTACGATGCTGCCGTAATCCCCGCGCAGCAAAAAGAAGCAGCAGAGGAGTGGCAAAATAAAGATCGACAGCGTCCAGGCGTCGGGATGGACCGGAAGCTTGAGCAGAAATCGCGTTATGCGGCGCGAAATTGGTCGATTCAAGAACCGCGAAACGAAACCGTCCTGAGGCTTGCTCATTAGGTCAGTGTCCTCTTGAAAATGCGATATGTTTTGTAACGCTCCGCTCCGATCGCTTCGAGAAAACGATTGATCATAAAATTATCTTCTAGCGTGAGACCGAGTTCTCCCGTGAATCCACGCTTGATCATTGCGTCTTCGACGATCCGCAGGACAAGCATTTCGGCAATGCCGGTACGCCGATGTTTTTCGATCACGCCAAGCGCGATAAGCCTCGCGGTTCGCGTGCGGCTCTTGTAATAGAGAAGTTTTATAAGGCCGATTGGCAATCCGAAAGTCGTAAGCCGGCCATTGATATGACGCAGGGCAATGTTGATGTCCGGCACACATAGAATGAAGCCAGCCGGCTCGCCGCCGACTTCCGCGATGAGCGTGAAATCCGGAATGACGAGCTGCTTGAGCTCGTGCGTCATGAACTCGAACTCCGCTTCGGTGAACGGCACAAAACCCCAATTCTTTTCCCAAGCTTGATTGTAAATCTGGCGGAGCCGCCTGCTTTCCTCGCGAATATTCCTGAGATTTCCAGGCCGGATCGTGACCGGCCAACGCTTTCGAAAACGTTCGGCCAGTGGTCGCAAACGCGCGGCGGCTTTTGCCGGATCAGCAAACCACCAGGCATACCAGTCTTTCGCTTTGGCAAAGCCGCAGCTCTCGATCAGCTGCTGGTAGTAAGGCGGATTATGCGCAGTCAGGATCGTCGGCGGGAACTGAAATCCATCGATCAAAAGACCGCAGACGTAGTTGGTTGAATAATCGATCGGCCCCATCATCTCGGTTCGGCTTTTTTTGCGGAGCCAGCTTGCCGCAGCGTCAAAGAGCGCGGCGGCGACATCGCGATCGTCAATGCATTCGAATAGTCCGAAACAGCCGACATTCGATTGATGCAGCAAATTATAGTTTGGATCGTCGCTCGCCATAATGCGGCCGACGATCTCGCCATTTCGTTTGGCCAGGAAGAGCGCGGCGTCGCCATGCTGGTAAAACGGGTGACGTTTGCGATCGAGAAATGCTTTTCGCTCGATAATTAATGGCGGGACCCAGGCCGGATCGTTTTTGTAAATTCGCCACGGAAATTTGATAAATTGGTCCCGCTCGGTGCGGGAGCAGACTTCGACAACTGATAGAGGATGAGCGGTCACGCGCTGCCCTTTTGCGTCGTGAGGAACCGAATAAGCGAGCGCGATATTCTTTCCTGCCGGGCGATCAGGCAGACGAGCAGGAGATTGCCGGCGGTGATCTCCAACCAAAAATACCAGACTGGTTGGCGAGCAAAAAATAAGACCAGCAAGACGAACATTCGCGTATTCGTCATCAATAAGCTCCACCATTTAAACGTCGGTAGAACGAGAGTCCGGTAGCGCGATTGAAACCAGGCCGGGACGACGTCGACGAAATTGTTCTCCGTTTTCTCGCGCAAGCGCTTCACGCCCGGCAGAATCAGTTCCTGCTCGCGAGTCGCGTTGAGATACAAGCGCAAAAGAAATTTCGGCCACGCGTCTCTGTTCCAGGCGTACTGACGATATTCCTGTTCCAGCTTCGATGCAGAATCGAAGTTGCTCCGGCCTTTCCCGAAATATAGATACGCATTCCGGCAATAGTCGGCCGCGCCGGCCTGCAAGCCGTGGCTAAGACCGGCGGCAAGAGCGACTAACCAAATCCCGCTGGAAAAGCCTCCGATCTGCAAACGCAACGCGAGATGAACGTAAATGCTGAACCAAATAACATGATCGACAATCGGATCGAGAATCCGACCAGTCCGGCTTTGTTGATTGGTCAGGCGAGCGAGCTGCCCATCCGCGTTATCGAAAATATTCGCGACAACGTGGAAAAGCATTCCAATCAGATTGATGACGAGAGCCTGATAGAAATAGAGATGGCCGGCCACGATCCCAAATACTCCACCGATGAGAGTGACTGCCGTCGGCGTGAAATTCAGTCGCGCAAAAGATTGCGCCAGGCGAAAGCCGATTCGCCGATAAAAGAAAAGATCGACAACTCCTTCGAGCTCGCGCGATTTGTAGGTCGCATCGATCTCCGGTGGAGGTTCTGCACGAGTTTCCGAGATTGTGCCGAGATCGTTTCCCACTTCAGGCGTTCTGCAGCGCCGCGGGGACGAGCGTGTCTTGAAGAATATTTAAAGCCTCGTCAAGGTCCGCCCGGGTGTGTTTGGCGGTGACGCAGGCACGGAAACAAATTCGATTTTGCGGAACAGCGGGGTAGTCCACTGGCGCGACCCAAAGTCCGCGGCGCCGCAACTCGTGACCGAGCCGATACATTCGTTCCCGATCGCTGATGACGATCGGCATGACGTAGGTTGTCGATGCTCCAGTGTCGATGCCGAGCTCGCGCAGTTTTTCGTGAAAATAATCTGCATTCTCCCAAAGGACCTTTCTCAATGCCGCTCCGTCGCGGATCGCAATCTCCAACGCTTTGAGGAGACCAGCGATGACAACTGGCGGCAACGCGCACGAATAAACATAAGGGTGCGCGTAAAACCGCAGGTATTGGAGCGTCTCCTTCGATCCGGCGACAAATCCGCCAAGCGCGCCGAACGCCTTCGAAAAGGTGCCGTAGATGAGCGGGACGCGGTCCTCCACTCCGAATTCTTCAGCCGCGCCGCGACCGTGTTTGCCACAGCCGAGGACCGAGTGCGCTTCGTCAATAAAAACGCTTGCGCCGTGCGATTCGGCGACATCGGTTAGCTCGGTTAACTTTCCGAAATCGCCGTCCATCGAATAAATTCCCTCGATGATGACAAGCTGTCGGCGTCCGCTCTTGTGACTCAAAGCAGCGTCGAGCGACGTCGCGTCGTTGTGTTCAAACTTTTCGGTGCGACAACGCGAAAGCACCGCGCCATCGCGCAGGCTCAAGTGCGACCTATTATCGAGAACGGCGACGTCGCTTTTGCGGAGCAGACCGGAAATGGTGCCGAGCGCTCCTCCAAAACCACTGTTGAAGAGCATCGCGTCTTCGCGGCCAAGAAATTTTGCGATTCGCGATTCCAATTCGCGATGAAGATCGGTCATGCCCGAGAGCATGGGCGAACCGCATGCGCCCAAACCGTGAGTATTCAGCGCTTCATGTGCCGCAGCGACGACATCGGGATGATTCGCCAGACCGAGATAGTTGTAAGAACAAAGATTGATGACGCGCTGAGACTTGCCGTCGTATCGAATGCTGGTGCGGGCGTCCGCACCGGCGAGCAATTCCGGCTCATACAATTCGACCGCCCACGCGCCGGCCTGCATCCAGGCGCTGAAACTTGGCGGAGCTTGCAACGGGTCGCGGCTTTCGCCCGCGAGGAAATTGCTCAAGCTGAGTTTTGCAGGGTCTTCGTTCATTCCTTATGGGGACCGGTCGCTATAGCGACCCTTCCATATCGGGGCAGCCATTGTACGTCCGGCTGGCGAAACGACAAGGGCTAAGTACTGCTGCTGAGGCCGGGTCCTACTTGCGGTTGGTGCGAAAAACGTAGTCCCAAAACGGCGAGCTGACGCCGTAGCCAACGTGATCGTCGTGAAAATGATGCCGGAGGTGATGCTGTTTAAGGCGATTCAAAATACCCTTTTTCATGGGCAAATGGTGA
Organism: Verrucomicrobiota bacterium; assembly: GCA_003220055.1. Classification (GTDB taxonomy): domain Bacteria; phylum Verrucomicrobiota; class Verrucomicrobiia; order Chthoniobacterales; family UBA10450; genus AV40. Next base: position 3,940 of record QHRF01000117.1, read on the forward strand.
ATCGCGTAGTGGACCCCGTCGTAGCAGACATAGCCGGCGGCGAAACCGGCCCAGATCGCCGGCGCGGCAGAGCGGAAGGCGAGGAAGAACAGGCCATAAAATACGATCGCCAGAGGGATGCTCACTGCAGGCGGCATCACGAGTCGCTTCGCGTCGTTAGGATAATCGTGGTGAACGCCGTGCACGACAAAGTGCAACTGCTTCCCCAGTCGTGAGCTGGGTTCGTAATGGAAAACGTAACGATGGATGATGTACTCGAGTAAAGTCCAAATCCCCAGACCGAAGACAAAAAGCTCGGCGACAGAGAAGGCCGATAATTGCATTCGACTAAACGCAAGATAAAGGCTGCCGGCGATGAACGGCAGGTAAATCACGAACGGCGTCGCCGGATGCACGCGCGACAGGGACTCCACAAGGTCGCTGTCGAACATCCGGACTGAATCGCTGCTTCGGGAGATGTAGGCTTGCTCCGCCATTGTTAAAAACTAATTCCGGCTGGCCCGGAGATCAACGCCCAAAGCGCAGGCGCCACGGCTTAAGCGCGGACTCGAAAATCACTTTGCCCGACATCTTCGATTGTCCGGCGCGCCTATCCGTGAAGGTGATTGGAATCTCCAGGGTTCGCAGGCCTTCGCGTTGCGCGCGGAAGACAGTCTCGACCAGAAACGCGTATCCTTCGGACGTGATGCGAGTGTCGATCAAGCATTGCAACGCGCGGCGTGTGTAACAGCGAAAGCCGCTGGTACTATCACTGACTTTAAGACCGGTAATTCGAGAAACGTACTGATTAGCAAATCGACTAAGCAGCCGTCGATGCCACGGCCAATTGACGACACGCCCGCGCCGGCAATAGCGCGAACCAATGACCACGTCCGCTTCACGACTCGCATTAATCAACACGGGAACCATCTTCGGATCATGGGAAAAATCGGCATCCAGTTGAACGAGGCGCGCGTAACCGCGTTCTACGGCGATGTGGTAACCATCCAAGAGGCTGCGACCATAACTACGGGCACCGGTTCGTGCTAATGTTGAAAAGCGCTGATCAGCTCCGAACAATTTCTGCGCGAACGCAACCGTGTCGTCAGGTGAGTTATCATCGATAATCAACACGTCCGACTCGGGGGCGATTTGAAGTAATTGCACGACTAGTGCGCCGACGTTCTCTCGCTCGTTGTAGGTCGGAACAACAATGAGCGTGCGATCGGTTTCCATCAGTAGGCTTACGCAGTTGCTCTGGGTGCCGCCAAACGAGCTGGCGATCTGGAACGGCTGAGTTTCTTCAATGCCGTTGCGTCTCCTACGATGAGCGCTTCCTTTTTAGCTCGTGACCATTTCTTAAGTTGGACTTCCCTCTTCCGCGCGGAACTAAGTGTCAAATAAGGTTCCGAGTAGACTAGTTGGGCACCGCGATCCCCCTTGATCCATTTGGCTCCCTTGCCGCTGTTATGCGTACTGAGGCGGTGAGCAACGTTTTCTGTTACTCCCACGTAGAGCGCGTTGTCACGCGTGCGAAGGACATACACGAAATGCATTCCAACAGAATAGCATCTTTCGAGTTCGTCGTGAGAGGCTGGTTACGAGCCCTTCGACTCACTGCGTTCGCTCAGGGCCATTCGACTCGACGAGCCATGCTCCTCCAGCCCTGCTTACAATTGGCTGCGCGAAGCGTAGTCATGAGGGAGGCCTTGGTAAAGGCCGAGTCGAATGGCGACCCTAACGGGATTCGAACCCGTGTTACCGCCGTGAAAGGGCGATGTCCTAGGCCTCTAGACGATAGGGTCACGAAGCCGCCCAATATTCCATTCGATAGCCGTAAGGCAAACTTGCCGCATTTTCAGCGCGCGAATGCAAGATCGACCATCAACCGTGCAGTGCGGGCGGTAGCGCCGCGATGTGCATCCAAGGCTTTCCGCGCGTTCTGCACGATTTCTTCGCGATCGTCGGGATTTGCCAAGAGATTCGCCATGGCCCGCCGCAGTTCGGTCGGAGAGTTGACTTGAATCGCTCCGTGCCCGGTCAACAGTGCGTTTGCCAACGCCGCGAAATTTTCCATATGGGGACCAAATACAACCGGTTTCCCGGCCAAGATCGCCTCAGCCGGATTTTGCCCGCCCCGTGCCACTAAACTTTTCCCGATGAAGGCAAGTGTCGCCACGCCATACCAATCGCGCAGTTCACCGGTGGAATCGATCAGCAGACAATCGAGAGATGGATCGGGAACAGGCGATTGACTTCGAAGCGCAACACGGAATCCGATTCCTTCCAAGTCGCGACGAATTTCGGCGGTCCGTTCGGTGTGTCGCGGCGCTAGAACCAGAAGAAGATCGACAAACTCCCTTCGCAAAGCACGAAACACTTCGGCTAGAACTTTCTCTTCTCCATTATGCGTGCTGCCTCCGAAAATCACTGCGCGCTTTTCTACCCCGAAACCGGCGAGAACGGCAGCAGGTAGCTCTGGATCAATTTCAACGTTCTCGGGATCGTACTTGATGCTGCCGACGTGGCTAATTTTCCCTTCTTCAACCCCGATTGCTTTCCATCTCTCAATATCTTCGAGATTTTGGACGCAAATCGCATCGAGGAGCCGAAATGTCGGCGCGACAAAACCGCGGAACATCCGAAACCGTTTCTCGGACCGCGGCGACAATCGAGCATTAACCAAAGCGATCGGTATTTCCCTAGTGTGTGCTTCGGCCACGAAATTGGGCCAGACTTCCGCTTCAACCAAAATGACTGCCTTGGGACTGATCGTGGCGAACGCGCGGCGCATGACCGGCCAGAAATCAAGGGGGCTGTACATCACCTCGATCCAATCGGGCGCGCTTTGATTTGCGAAAGCGAATCCCGTCGTGGTCGTCGTCGTCAGGACGCAGTGCTGGTCGGGCTTCAAAAGGCGAATTTGCCTGGCCAGCTTCAGCGCAATCGTTACCTCGCCGACACTGACCGCATGCAGCCAAAACGATTTCTTCCAGTGTAATCGCGCGCGTAGGTGCGCATCGTAAATGCCAAATCGCTGTCCAAACTTTCGACGGTAGCCGCCACGCCGAAACATTTTGACCAGGTAACCCGGCAGAAAAACGAGAAGGCCGATCGGCCAGAGTAAATTGTAGATGAGGCGAATCACTGAATTTCTGAGTTGTCCGAGCCGGACTGGCATCGATCGCTGATTGCTGAAAGGAAAAGCACCTCGGTTGCGCCGTATGTCTTCTGCCGAACTAGCCGCCATGACTTCATTTCCGGAAGAGACTCACCTGGTCTTTTCTCTAAAATAAAGAAGCCGCCGGGCGCGATTAATTGTGGAAGGGCTTTGCTGCCAAGCAGCTTTTCCGTAAAACCCTCACCGGATTTTGTTTGATCGTAAGGCGGATCGGCAAAAACGATTTGGAATTTCTCTGCGGCTGCGGCCGCAGTCGTCAGAAAACGAAAGACGTCCTGCTGGCGAACCCGTCCAGTGAGTTGCGTTTTGGTCAGGTTTTTTTCGATGGTCGCGGCCGATTGTCGATCTTCTTCGATAAAAAGAGCCGACTCGGCGCCACGACTGAGCGCCTCGATGCCAAGCGCCCCCGTGCCGGCAAAAAGGTCCAGAACGCGCGCGCCGATGACCATTTCGCCGAGGCTGGAGAAAATCGCCGCCTTCACGCGATCCATCGTTGGGCGAACGCCGCTCTTCGGCGAGGTGAGCCGAACGCCGCCGGCGCGACCGGCGATCACTCTCATGGCGAATTGGCCGGACTGGGCCCGGCGGGCGATGCGCTGGTGCCGGGAGTAGCCGACGGCGTGGACTCAACATTTGTCGGCGCGCCCTTTTTCTTTTTCGGCTTGTCGCTTTTTCCGCCCAAAAAACTGTTCACCAGATCTTTCAGATCCCGCCCCACTACCTTTTCGAGCAAGTTTGTCTTTGGTCGTTCGACTGTTCCATTGACTTCGAAATCGACGGCGGAATAACCGGGCTCCTCGGTTGGCTGGAAATTGGCGCGGATTGGCTTGTAGAGTTGCGCGCGAATTTTCTCATTGATCGCCAGTCTCGAACTCAAATGAAGCTTCCCACGAAAGCTCACTGTCCCCGTCGCCGAAAGATGAATATTGGCCGATCGCAAAACTAATTCGTCGATCGCGACCGCGCCCGGAGTAAGATGATATTTCGCTTCGGCCTGGTCGAGATGCAGCTGGGTGAGTTCTTCGATTTGAAAGAGCTGTCCAAGCGCGACGAGCAGATTGAATTGCCGAAGTTGCCCATCGTGTAAAAAGATCTCGCCGCTTCCAGCTAGTGCGTCCGGGTCCGTCGTTTTCCCTTCTGTTTTCACATTACCCTCGAGCTTCCCTTGCAAAACGCCGCCGGGTCCGCCTGCCTCGGTAATAATTTGATCCGCCTGCACGCCGCGGAACTTCATCTCCACGTGAAATGGCGATTCCTCTGCTTCCGGTTGCATGGTGAACCGACCGGTAACATCTCCCCCGCCCACATGCGCCGAAATCTGCGAAAGATCGAGACCGTTTGCATCATAGCGCAATGGCGATCTCAATTGCTGGAGGAAAAAACGATCCCGCACGGATACCCTGGCCACCCGCGCATTCCCCTTCAAGGAAGACGCATTGTTCACGGCCGCGCGAAAACCGACCCCTTCGAAACTCGCCACCGATTCGCTTTCGCGACCGAGAAAACGAAAACTCCCGTTGGTCACACTGACCTTATGAACTTCGGAGATGAATCCCGCAGCCGTACTTGTTTTCTCATTAGGATGCGGCCGCGGCTGTTTTGAGGGTCTCGCGGTCACAGGACGTTCCGCCGCCAACGCGGTATTTTTTGTTTCGCCAGGGGAAGGATTCCCAGACTTAGCCGCGATATTTGGAATGTCTTCCGGACGTTCGCGCCGTAGATCCGGCAATCGCCATTTCCCGTCCGAGTTCTGCGGCCAAACAACGCTCGGATTAACAAGCGATACCTCCTTAATCACGAGCCGTCGCGAGAAAAGAGAAAAGAACGCAATTCGCAGACCAAAATGTTTCGCCTCGAGAAAGTTGCCGCCAGTGCCGGTCGTTCCCTGCGCGATGGTGATGCCGCTGAGCTTCAAACCACTCCATGGCGTGACGCTCATGCGTCCAATTTTTAAGGTCGCGCCAAAGCGTTGGCGAAGTTCCTGCTGGATCCTCGCTTGTGTCCCTTGTGATTGTACATACAGGTTGAGAGCCAGAAAAAGGACCGCCCCGAGGATCAACAATCCCCCGATGAAAATAAATGCGAGGCGGCCGAATTTTTGCACGCGGAGACGTTACGCAGACCATGTTTGAAGAAAAGATGAAACGGAACCGGCTGAGATGACTGGTAGCACCCTGATCATTCTTAATCCGGCCGCGCACAGCGAGCGCGCCCAGCGAAAACGGGCGCACGTTGAATCGCTCGCGCGCGATTGTGTTGTCTGCGCCACGACCCGCACTGGCGAAGCCGAACTGATGGCGCGACGCGGCGTAAAGGAAGGTTTCGAAAAAATTGTGGCTGCGGGAGGCGATGGCACAATCAACGAAGTGGTGAACGGACTGGCCGGCACTAACGCGACGCTCGGCCTTCTGCCCATCGGCACAATGAACGTGTTCGCGACCGAGCTCGGTTTGCCGGTGCACGATCTCGAACTTTGCTGGGATATCATTAGAGCGGACGGCACCCGCTCGGTCGATCTCCCGAAAGCGAACCAGAAATTTTTCGTTCAGCTCGCGGGCGTCGGCCTCGACGCTCAAGTCGTGAAAGAAACAAGCAGCCAATTAAAACGAAATTTTGGGCCGCTCAGTTATTTGATTTCCGCAGCTCAAATCGCGGCGCGGCAACCGCCACGGCTCTTCATTCAATCAGACGACGCGTCGATTGAGGAAGGGTCATTCGTTCTTGTCGGCAACGGACGGCTCTACGGCGGCCCCTTCCCGTTTTTTAAACACGCGGTGATCGACGACGGTCTGTTGGACGTTATCGTCTTCAAGCGTCTCGGCTATCTCGAGATTATCAAATATCTCCAGGACGTTGTGTTTAGCTCCGACATTCGGGTGCCGGAGATTGAATATTTCCAGACCAGTCGACTGCGTGTGGAAAGCGATCAGTCCGTCCCGGTCGAAGTCGACGGGGAATTGGTCGGTAATTGCCCGGTGGAGTTCAGTCTCCATGAGCGATCGCTTCGCGTCCTCGTCCCCGAATAAGATCGATCCGCCACAGGTCCGCCTACAGACGGATTCGTCCCACTGGCGAAACGGCTTCGCTGTGGCGAACACCGGCGACACCACCGGACTTGCGCCAATTGAAATTCTGCTGACAAAAAAATCGCAGTGCGATATTCTATTGAGGTGCGGCTGTCGCGGGGAAAACCATCATTGTTTGCGCAGCCGTGGAGAGAAAGCAGACGCGTCGTTCTGCTGGCCCTGATCGGGCTAAATGTTGCCAGCTTCGTCGCGCAGTTGTTTCTCGACGCCTTTGCGCCCGGCTTTGTGCGCGATTATCTGGCGCTAAGCAATCGCGGCGTCCATGAAGCTTACGCGTGGCAATTCGTCACTGCGACGCTGGTTTATGGCAGCCCGTGGCATTTCCTGGGAAACATGCTCGTGTTGTACATTCTCGGGCGCGATCTGGAATCCATTCTCGGCCAACGCCATTTTTTGTATTTGTTTTTGAGCGGCGCAATCGGCGGCGAGCTCGGGCATTTGTTTCTAATGCCGTCAGAGACAATTTTGTATGCGGCTAGTGGCGGCGTGGCCGCGGTGCTTCTCGCCTACGCAACAATCCTCCCGGATTTGGACTTAATCGCATGGGGCGCCTCCCGTTTCTCGCTTCGCTTGAAGGCCAAGCATGTCGCTGATGCAATCCTATTGCTGAGCCTGGTGATGCTGGCGATTGACCGAAATGGCGTGGTAATACACAGCGCGATTCCGGGCGGTCTTGCCGCCGGCTGGCTTTACGCAAATTTGCTCGGGTTCGGGCACGCCTCCTGGGTGCGGCGACTGTTGCACCGCCGCCGCGAAGCAGCCGAACGGGTGCAACGCATGACGCCGGCGGAGTTTATCGAGCGCGAAATCGATCCATTGCTGGACAAAATTTCGCGCAACGGAATCCAAAGTCTAACCCGGGCCGAACGTCGCCTTCTGTCCCAGGCGCGGGAAAAAGTTGGTCAGGTTTAATCCCGTCAGTTCGCGGTTAAGATCGATAATAGTATTTCGTCCGGTTTCGCGGCATCTTTCGCGTGATGGAAAGCGCGAGTTGGATCAAAGAGAAATCCGCTGCCTCGCTCTATCCAGCGCAAGTTGAAACGACGCTGATTCAACTGAATGAAGCATGGCCGGTAGCTGCGGGTCCGCTGCCGGACGCAATCCAAAGTTTTCCGCTAGGCGAGCCGGCGCTTCTTCATCTCTTCGCCGTCTCGAGCATCTGTGCAGCCCGGATTGTCCAGAATCCGGAGCTTCTGCTCTGGCTTTCGCGACCGGAAATCTGCCGGCAAAGTCGAGATCAGATCGAGATGGCGAACGAACTTTATCGCGCTGCCAATAGTGATGTCGCAGTAAATAACTTCCAAATTCTTCGCCGCTGGAAAAATAAGGAAATGACCCGGATCGCATTGCGCGAGCTGGCAAATGCAGCGGCACTCGAAGAAACAACCGCCGAATTGTCCCAACTCGCCGAAATTTGCGTGCGCGAAGTCCTTGCCCATTGGAATGCAAAATTCCGGGAATCGTTTGGCTCGCCCGCGGCCGATTTTGCCATCCTGGCTCTTGGCAAACTGGGCGGCCGCGAGCTCAATCACAGTTCCGATGTCGATCTTATTTTTCTTTACAGTGAAGAAGGCGAGCTCTCGCCGCGACTTTCGTATCATCAATGGTTCAACCGATTGGCCGAAAAGATTTTGGAAACGTTTTCCACACGCGACCCGGAAGGCGCGCTTTTTCGGATCGATCTTCGCTTGCGTCCTGAAGGTTCGGCTGGTCCGCTCGCGCGGTCGCTTGAGAGCATGGAAAATTACTACGCCGGTTTTGGCGAAACCTGGGAGCGGATTGCTTTAATCAAAGCGCGAGGGATCGCAGGCGGTCGCGAACTGGCCTACGAATTCTTGCGCCAACATCAGCCTTTCATTTACCCGCGCAGCCCGACCCCGGATCTGCTCGATGAAGTCGCAAAAATCAAACGCCGGATAGAACGCGAAGCCCTGGGAACAGACGAATTGGACCGGGACGTTAAGCTTGGGCGTGGCGGAATTCGTGAAATCGAATTCGTCGTCCAAACGCTCCAGTTCATTCACGGCGGCCGCCACGCTTTCCTGCAGGAAACAAGCACCATGGAGGCGTTGCGTGCCCTCGCGGAACTCGAACTGATCCCGCAGAAAGAAGTGGTCGATCTTGATCGCGCTTATCGCTTCCTCCGCCAGGTCGAGCACCGGTTGCAGATTGAAGCGGAACAACAAACTCACACCGCTCCGCGCGATCCGGTGACTCTCACCCGGCTCGCGCGAAGTCTCGGATTTGATTCGGCCAACGAATTCAGCGCCGCTCTCAAGAAGACGATGCAGAATGTTCGATCGATTTTCGATCGGGTCATCTTGTCCGCCCCGGCCGAAGGTGCGCTGCCAGATCTGAAATTGTTTAAAGACGAAAAATCGGCGGCCCGATCGCTTGCGGATTTGTTGAAACCCACCTCGGCGTCCCACGTGGCGCCGCGCACGAAACAGGTTTTTGCAAAACTGCGACCCGCCCTTCTCGAGCAAATGGCAAAGACAGCGGACCCGGATGCCGTCTTGAATCAGTTCGTTCGCTTCGTCGAAGCTTACGGTCTGCGCGGCTTGCTTTTTGAATTGCTGGCCACCAACCCGACTTTGCTCGAGTTGGTGATCAAAACTCTCGACGCCAGCCGGTTCGCCGGCGATCTGCTGATTCGCCGTCCGCAATTGCTCGAGGAAATCACCCGCGACAAAAATTTCAATCAACCGCGATCAATCGCCGAACATTGTGCTCGACTCGAATCTTTCGGAAGCAGCGCGACGAATCTCGATCCGATTCGCGCATATCGGCAAAGGCAACTGCTCCGCATTATGATGCGGGACGCCCTCGGAGTGGCGGAGGCGTCGGTCATTTTTGCGGAGTTGTCCGAGCTGGCCGAGTCCTGTCTCACCTTTACGAACAAACTATTGGGCGGCGAAAATCTAACGATTGTCGCGCTCGGAAAATTCGGCGGCGGCGAATTAAGCTACGGGGCCGATCTCGACTTGCTCTTTGTCGGGGACGACACACGCAGCGCGCAAAATCTGGTGGCGGCCATGATGCAACCGAGCGCCGAAGGCATGATCGCCTCACTTGATGCTCGACTTCGTCCTGATGGGGAGAAAGGACCATTGGTTGCGCCGCTGGCGGCATACGAATCTTATTACCGCCAGCGCGCGCATCTTTGGGAAATCCACGCCTTAACCCGGGCGCGCCCGATCAGCGGGCCGCTGCAAGACGCCTACCTCGACATCGTGCAACGGATTTGGCGTGAGGTCGGCAAGCAAGCCGATCTCTTGGCCAAGATCGACAATATGCTGGAGCGAATCCGACGCGAACGCGGCAGCGGTTCCGATTTTCTCGATTTCAAGACCGGTAGCGGCGGCATGATTGAAGCCGAGTTTCTGGTGCAAGCGTTGCAAATGCGCTCGGGCATCTGGGAGCCGAATTGGCAACGTGCTTTGATAGCTTTGGGGGACAATAAAATGGTTTCAGATCGTGATGCGAGCGACGCAACTCAAAGCTACGAATTGCTGCGACGCACTGAAACGGCGCTACGGAGATTCGAAAACAAGAATATTTCGACATTGCCGGGAGCGCCGGAGGAACAGGAAAAATTGGCGAAGCGACTTGGCTACAAAGATGTCGACCTATTCGCGAAGCAATACCGCGCCGCCCGCGAAACGATTCACGCGCTTTACGAACGATACGTCAAAGCCAGCCTGAGCTAACCGGAAATCAGTTTGGCGATCGCCTGCAGGATCAGAAACGTTCCGATAATTCCGGCAAGGATGACAACGACGACCAGGCCTAGCACCGCGCCGACGAAAATTTTGTCACCGGTCGTCGAGCGACGCGGAGTGTCGAGATGTTCGCGAAGCAGATCGTAATTTCGCGTGTTGGCGGTAAACCAGAAAGCGAAAACGGAACCGACGATCGGCACAATGCCGACAACTTCATTGATCAAGACATTGAGCGCCATCCGGCCGAGGAGGACCTTCGGAATCCCGCGCCGGATCCCATAAACCAGAACGGAGACTGAGACTGAGGCCGCGGCGATGTCTCCGAAGCCAGGGACAAGATCGAGAATCGGATTTAGACCGAGGCGGCGCTTTACGCCCGGAATCCGGATCAACCGATCCATGATCAGCGCGACCCATTTAAAGATCGGCTCGACCGATTTGCGTCGATGTCGATCTTCGGGCGGAAGAACTTCCCACTCAAGATCTTGTAAAGGCGGTCGCTGACCGCTTTGGGGTAATGAAGGGGGCACTTGTTACCGGCGGTCACAGACCGCCGCTACAGGTTAACCAGGAATCTCTTTCAACATCTGCGTGTTCGTCGGGAATTTTTTGACGAACATGAGCAGACGCTGAATCGCTTCCTCCGGCTTGTGCCCGGCGAGCCCGCGACGAATCAAATTGATTTTCTCAAGCTCCCAAGGTTGAAGCAGCAGTTCCTCGCGGCGAGTGCCGGAAAGAAAGATGTCGATCGCCGGATAAATGCGCTGATCGCTGATCTTGCGATCGAGGACCATCTCCATGTTGCCCGTGCCTTTGAACTCCTGAAAGATAAGCTCGTCCATCCGGCTGCCGGTGTCGATTAGTGCCGTGGCCACGATCGTGAGCGAGCCGGCCTCTTCGGTATTGCGCGCAGCCGCAAAAATCTTTCGCGGAATTTCCATCGCGCGAGCGTCGATACCGCCGCTCATCGTCCGACCGCCGCCGGACATCGCATTATTAAAAGCGCGGGCGGTGCGGGTAATCGAATCGAGCAGAATGAAAACGTGCTGACCGGCTTCGACCAAACGTTTAGCGCGCTCAATGGCGAGCTGGGCAATCCGAGTGTGACTCTTGATGTCGCTATCGTTCGAACTGGCGATGATCTCCGCTTTTGGATGCGATCGTTTGAAATCGGTGACTTCTTCCGGGCGCTCATCGACGAGAAGAATAATCAGCTTCATCTCCGTGTGATTTTTTGTGACCGCGTCGGCGATGTGATGGAGCAATGTCGTTTTGCCGGTGCGCGGCGGCGCGACGATCAAACCGCGCTGGCCCATGCCGAGCGGCGTCATCAAGTCCATGATGCGGGTGGTGTAACGATCGGGCACGGTCTCAAGTTTGATCCGCTTGTTGGGATTGATCGTCGTCAGTTCCTCGAACGGTCGCAGACCCTGATATTTCGCGGGATCCTCGCCGTTGACCGTGAGTAGTTTAATCAATTGCGGGCCGCGATTGCCGCGACGCGTTTCACCATAAATCCACATGCCATCGCGCAGGGCGAAGCGACGCACGATTTCCGGCGTCACAAAAATATCCTGCGGGGTCTGAATAAAATTGCGTTTGGGGTCGCGGAGAAAACCAAAGCCTTTGCCGGAGATCTCGATGATACCTTCGCCAAATTCGGGCTCGCGCTCGACTTGTTCGCCCGATTCGGGCGCGCCTTCCAATGTTTCGGTAGCAACAGGGTCGCCGCTTGCCGCGCCCGGCGCATCATTCCGCGACTCATTGTAGGGCTCGTTAGAATTGTCGTTTCCGCCGCGATTGTAGTACCGCCGGCGGCCATAGCGGCGGCGCCCACGAGGGCGACGTTGCTCAGGCGGAGCAGCCGATCCGGTAGTTTCCAGCGGCGGCTGTTTTTCGTTTTCTTCGTTCATAAATTGCAGAGGCCGATTGCTCGCCGGGGCAAGCGCACTGCCAAGTTCAGCGAAAGGAAATTTCTTTTTCAGGCTGGCAACTTGGCCAGCATTTCGTCGGGGATATCTAGATTTGAGTAGACGTTCTGCACGTCGTCGTCGTCTTCGAGCGCATCACATAAACGGAGCACCTGCCGGGCCACGTCCTCGTTGGCAACCGGAACCGTGCTATCAGGGATGAAGGTAAACTTTTGCCCATCGGTCGTCACATTTGCTCTCTTGAGCGCCTCAGCTACAGCGTAGAGCCGATCGTGCGAAGTAACGATAAGATACTGATCTTCCTCGGTTGTCAACTCTTCAGCGCCGGCCTCCAGGACAAGCTCCAGGAGGCGGTCTTCGTCGATGGAACTGCGCGGAACCGTGATCTGCCCCTTTCTGTGAAACATGTATGAAACACTGCCGGCGGAGCCGAGGTTGCCATTGTTTTTCGTAAAAATACTGCGGACTTCTGCGGCCGTGCGATTTTTGTTGTCGGTG
>QHRF01000118.1 GCA_003220055.1 Verrucomicrobiota bacterium
TGGGCTTGGGCTCGGCGCCGGCGTCGGCTCGGCTCCAGTGAAATCGGGCCACCGTCCTGGGAAAAAACTCTTGAAGATTTTGGCGTTAAAGTAGGCTTTGGACGGATCCTGGTAAGGCCGGATCGTTATCGGGAAGGTGTAGTAAGATTCGTGAAGCTTTCCTTCCACGGTGGCGATCCTGTCTTGCTGCACGAGGAGAAAATCGCCGTCCACTTTGGCCGGCAGATTGTCCTTCTCGTAATATCCCACGCGCCCGAAATCATCGAGCATCCACGGCAGCGGATAAGGGCTCGCCCGAATAATGTGTCCAACCAGCTGATAGGCGCGCGGATCGGAATGGGCTAACTGCAACAACGGATCAGTGAACTTATAAACATCGTTATAAGTCTGCACATAAACGTAAGGCTCAGTCTCGGTGGTGCACCGAAAGTAGTTCAACCAGACGCAATATCCGAGCGAGCCAGTCAGCAGGATTGCGGATACAAGATAGACCACTCTCTTATATGTTAGAGGTACCAGTAAGACCGCGGCGCCGAAACTGAATGTGAACGGCCAGATGAAACTAATAATGCACCACGGGGTCTTATACTTGACGATGCTATAGGCAATGAGCGTTCCCACGCTGTAAATGGCAAGATAACGCAGAGCCACGTTCTTGAACCGGACGCTGAACAGACAAAGAACTAATCCGGCGAGAACCGGCCACTCATAGCGCGCGATTAGTCTCAACCAATAATACCAGGGCTTTTGGTGTCCGTGGCCTTCACTGCCGGTTTTGAACCAGGGCAAATATGCCTGATAAAGACCTTTCACTCCGTTCCAGTTAAAGAACGTGCCTGAATAAAAGAAAATGATCAGGGCGACACCGGTCCCGATCACAACTGCAAGATCGACATAATCCCAGGTTTGCGTTGCGGGTCGGCTGTCCTCGAGCTTGTTGAAATAATTTGAAACCCAACAGACCGCCACCGCGATCATGGCACAGCCGACATGAAGGATGTACGTTTCCTTCGACAAAATCATGCCGGTTAAGCCCATCCCGGCGCACCAGAGATAATTGGCGGTCCCAAATTTCCAGAGCCCAAACAGCCCGACGAAGAACAACATGGTAAAGAGAACGAGCCAGGCTTCGTGAATGGAGTAACGCCCGTAAAAAACGAAGCCAGGCGAGACCGCCATGGCTAGCGCTGCCAGTCGGCTGACGTTACGACCGACGAACGGTTCAAATCTTAACGTCAACCAAACGCAACTGATGCTGACCAGGACGACCGGCAATCGCAACGCCCAAAGATTACGGCCGAACAATGTCTGCGAGAGAAAGAGCACATAAAAATGAAGCGGCCCGTGGTAATTAGTGGGGTCGTATTTGTAGAATCCGTTCCTGACCATTTGATCGACAAACCAGCCATTGATTCCTTCATCGAAATGCGCCGGCTTCATTCCGAGCAAAAAGAATCGCAGGAACGCGGCCAGACCGATGATGAGCCAGGGCGTCCACTCGTTTTCAGCGAGCGCGTTTTTCCAAGTGTCGACGTGATCGCGGCGGAGAGGAAAATCCCCTGGCGCGCCGGCCTCGGCGCTGCTAGCTCTTGCTGTGCGAATTCTCGTGACCGGCGGCTGCGGCTTCATCGGGAGCAATTTTATTCGCTACATTCTGCAACATTACAAGCCGGCCTCGGTCACAAATGTGGACGCACTCACTTATGCCGGCAACCTCGCCAATCTCGAGGGCGTGGTCGAAGAACATGGCGAGCGCTATGAATTTTTCAAAGCCGACATTGCCAACGCCGACGCGATGGACGCGCTCATGCTCGAGCACCAATTTTTTGCGGTCGTCAATTTTGCGGCCGAGTCGCACGTCGATCGCAGCATCAATTCACCGGAGAATTTCATTCACACCAACGTTATCGGCACCAGCGTGCTGCTCAATTCCGCGAGAAAACACGGCGTCCAACGGTTCGTCCAAATTTCCACGGATGAAGTTTACGGTTCGTTAGGTAAGACCGGGAAGTTCACCGAAAAATCGCCGCTCGATCCGAGCTCGCCCTACTCTTCCAGCAAAGCCGGCGCCGATCTTCTGGCACTCGCTCATCATAGAACTTACGGCCAGGAAGTCGTGGTGACGCGCTGTTCGAACAACTACGGGCCCTATCAGTTTCCGGAAAAATTGATTCCGCTCATGATCATCAAAGCGTTGCGCGATGAGCCATTGCCGGTCTACGGCGACGGAATGAACGTGCGCGATTGGATCCACGTTCAGGACCATTGCGCGGCGGTGGTCGCGGCGCTGTTCGAAGGAAAACCCGGCGCCGTTTACAATTTCGGCGGCGGCAACGAAATGGCGAACCTCGAGTTGGTGAAAATGATTCTTAAACAGTTAGGCAAACCGGAGAGTTTGATTTCGTTCGTCAAAGACCGCCTCGGGCACGATCGCCGGTATGCGATCGATTCGTCTTTTGCCCAGAAGGAATTGAAATGGAAGCCGCGCAAGGATTTCAAGGAAGGCTTGGAAACGACGATTCAGTGGTACATCGACAATCGGGCGTGGTGGCAGCCGTTACTCGAGCGGGCTGAGCGGTATTAGACGGAGGAGTGCACGCGCATCGCAGCGTGTCGCACGAGGTAACTTTGCGAGACAGAGGTCACGCGAGATGTATCCTGTAATCACTTGATTTAGCGGACCTATTTGGAGTGTAATAGCGGTGTGCCTCCATGAACGCGGTTGCCTCTCAGCTAAGGGTAGATGCCGGCGGGGTTACATTCGTTACCACCCACTGGAGTGTAGTTTTAACTGCGCAAGGTCACTCAGCGGCCGCCGACGAGGCCTTGGAAAAACTTTGTCGCACCTATTGGTGGCCGCCCTATGGATTCGTTAGGCGCAACGGCTGCAACCCGGAAGAAGCTCAGGACCTGACTCAGGGGTTTTTCGCCATGCTTCTCGAGCGGCGAGACTTGGATGTCGTTCGCCGCGAGAAGGGACGTTTGCGATCATATCTGCTTGTTTCGCTCAAGAATTTTCTAGGAAAGACAAGACATCGGGGCGCCCTTTGAGTATCACGCTCGACGTTTATAAAAAGAACTGACATACCATTCAGCGGAGTGCGCAGAAGATGTCGATCCTGCGCTCAAACCGGTCACGTTCCATTAGTAAGAAAGAGCTCGATGCTCGCGGTCATCTCGCGACCGTGCCGAACTCGCCTTGCTGCTGAATGAGTTTGGCGACGAGGCCGGTCCAGTCGGTTTGATGTGAAGCGCCAAGGCCGGCGCCCGTGTCGCCGTGAAAATAGTCGTGGAAGAGATAGCGATGCTCGGTCCCAACTGTAGGGGACGCTGTTAGCGTCCCAGGGAAGCTGCCAGCTTCCCCTACAGATTTGTCCGACGCGCGGGCCAAAGGCAACTGCGCGAACGCGGCCGCCATCTACACGTCGTTCATTAGTCGCGCACTGCCCGTAACAAGTCGGCGCGCTGCAAAACAACGCCGGTCCGACTCAACAACTCCGATATCGCGTTTGTCCAATCGAAATCGGGCACGGCCGCCGGGACAAGCCAGAGTGAAGATCCAACACCAACTTCGCCGAGCCATCGTGATTCTTCCGGAAAATCATTCTAAAATTTCTCGGCAAGTGCGCCTTTTGGTTCGACACTATCGCGCTTCGATCAAGTGAAAATTCTAATTGTTGGATCCGGTGGCCGGCTGGGCGCTGCGCTCGTGCGCGAGTATCAGGGGAAATTCGACGTTACCAGTTTTAATCACGAGCAACTCGATCTCGCCAATCAAAACCAAACTCGGGACAACCTCTCCCCGCTCGAGTTCGACGTGCTGGTCAACTGTGCGGCGATGACGAATGTCGATCTTTGCGAACAGGAAATTGAGCAGGCGTTCGCGATCAACGCCGAGGGGCCGCAGCTGCTGGCCCGAATCTGCCGGGACAAACACGCGAAGATGATCCATTTCAGTACCGATTACGTTTTCGACGGTGAAAAGCGTGAGCCGTACGTCGAAACCGACGCTGCCAAGCCAATCAGCGTCTATGGAGAATCCAAGCGCACTGGCGAGAAACTGGTATTGCAAACGCAAGATCGGCATCTGGTGCTGCGCGTGTCGTGGGTATTCGGTCCGGACCGGCCCAGCTTTATCGACGCGATGATCAAGCGCGCGTGTGAAGAGGAGCACATCGATGCGGTTGCAGACAAATTTTCCACGCCCACTTACACGCACGACATCGCCGAGATGGTTTCTCGCTTCTTCGATGTCGATCTGCCCGGCGGCATCTTGCATTTTGCCAACAACGGTGAGTGCAGCTGGCAGGAATACGCCCAGCATGCGCTCGATTGCTGCCACAGACTCAACATTCCGCTCAAGGCCAAGATTGTTGGCGCATTGAAGCTTGCCGACATGAAAAACTGGGTCGCGCGTCGGCCCGTTTACTCGGTGCTCTCCATTGCGAACTATGCCGAACTGACTGGCGTCACACCTCGCTCTTGGCGAGACGCCGTGTCTGATTATATTGAGCGCTCCTATTCGAAAAAATGAAAACCCGTCTATTGATTTTCACGTTGTCGATCTTTCTCGGTGTCGCGGCCCGCGCCGAATTAAAATGGGAACAGAACACCATCGAATTGCACCCCTCGGCTGGTGACAAAACAGCCGTCGCTCATTTTAAATACCAAAACGTCGGCACCATTCCGGTGCATTTTAAATCGGTAAAGGCGTCATGCGGTTGCACGACAACGCAGAGTCAAAAGGAAGTGGTGCATCCGAGCGAAAAGGGCGAAATCGTCGCGACCTTTACTATTGGCGATCGTACCGGCCAGCAGTTGAAAACCGTGACGGTGCAAACGGACGATCCGAACCCAACGCAAGCCATGACTATTCTCACGCTCAAGGCGGACATCACACCGGCGCTGGAGATCAAGCCGCCGGTTGTTTACTGGCAGAACGGGGAAGAGCCGAAACCGAAAAAAATTTCTGTCAAAGCGGCAAAAGAGTTCCCGGCTAAAGAAATAACGATCAAATCAAACCAGAACTTCGAATCCAAAGTGGAGCCGGGCAAAGCTGGCGAGTGGACCATCGAAGTTACCCCAAAAGATACAAGCCATCCGATCGGAACGGCGCTGCAGATTCAGACTGATTATCCTAAGGAAGCTCCCAAGTCGTTCTACCTTAATGTCGTGGTGACGACTCCGCCCGGCCTTCCACCGGCGGTGAGGCCGAATGTTGCCAATACACCGGCACCAAAAACCGCCACGCCGCCTGCATCGCCGGCCGGCGGCGTAGAACGCTGACCGGTGAAATTGCGCGCGGTTCGAGAAGGGCTCATCCTTATCGCGCTCGCGTTTTTGCCGGCGATTGGCGAAGGAATATATTTTCGCGACAAGGTTTCGTGGCAATCGCGGATTCCAGCTTCGGAATTGGTGACTGTCGATCAAGCCCGCTCCTGGGGAGATAGCGCGATGTGGGTGGACGCGCGCCCCGATGAAGAATTCTCGCGCGATCATGTTCCGGGCGCGTTTTCGTTGAACGAAGACCATTGGAACGAGTTATTGGCGCAGTTTCTCCCGAACTTGTCGCGGGATAAGAGAGTGGTCGTCTATTGCAGCGCGGAAAGCTGCAACGCCGCCCGTGACGTCGCGAAGCGATTGCGCGATGAAGCGCAGCTCAAAGATGTTTTCGTTCTCCAAGGCGGCTGGGAAGAATGGCTGAAGAAGAGCAAATGAAATTCTTCTGGCGCATTGTCGATCTTATCGTCGGCGGAATTTTCATTTACGCCGGTACAATCAAGGTTCTTGATCCAGTTCGTTTCGGATTGGACATCGACAACTACAAGACGTTGCCGTGGTTCGTTAGTGTTCGGCTCGCGTTTTATTTGCCGTGGCTGGAAATTTTTTGCGGCCTCGCGGTTATCTCCCGATTTTTGTACCGCGGCGGATTGTCGATTCTGACCGCGTTGATTGCGGTTTTCATCGGCGTAACGATCGCGGCGAAGTTGCGCGGGCTCGACATCACCTGTGGTTGTTTCGGTCACGCGAGCGAACACTGGAGTTTTCCGCAACACATGGCCGTCGATCTCTCGATTTTCATAGCGCTGGCTGCGCTTTGGTTCGCGAACGAACTTCAACGCCCTGCAGTTCAGCAATGATTGCGCGAGCTCTTGTTGTATTGCTTTTGTTGATCGCGCTCTCGTCCAAAACCTCGGCCGGCGACCGCAAAGAATGGGTCAAACTGACTGACTGTCATTATGTCGACGCTCCGGACAACGATGGCGACAGTTTTCGGGTCCGCGGCGGCGACAAAGAGTTTACCGCGCGACTTTATTACGTCGATGCGCCCGAGACGAATCTTCGGCAGGGAGATCGGACGCACGAGCAAAGTCTGCACTTCGGCATCACGCTCGATGAAACAATGAAAGCGGGCGAAAAAGCGAAACAGCGCACAAAAGAACTTTTACAGAAACCGTTCGTAATCTGGACGCGTTGGGCCACCGCCGGCGGCCGCGGTCGCGAGAGCCGATATTATGTGATTGTCGAAATCGACGGAAAAAGCCTGGGCGAAATTTTGGTAACCGAGGGCCTCGCGCGAACGAAAGGGATGGCGCCTAATTTACCCAGTGGCGAGCATGCGAAGGCCTATATGGAACGATTGGACGACCTCGAAAGCGCCGCGCGCGAAAAGCATCTTGGCGCATGGGCAAGTTCCACTAGCAAAAAGCCGGATGTTACGCCGATCCCAGGACAATCTCCATAATCAGTAGATTTAAGCAGCGCGAGCGTTGGGAAATTTGACCCGCGCGTTTTAGTCGCGCTG
The DNA here is from genome assembly GCA_003220055.1 of Verrucomicrobiota bacterium. Lineage (GTDB taxonomy): Bacteria > Verrucomicrobiota > Verrucomicrobiia > Chthoniobacterales > UBA10450 > AV40. Next base: position 6,806 of record QHRF01000118.1, read on the forward strand.
CGAACGTTTAGCGGGGAAACACTTTCCGCCCGCATCATGAACCGGTTGCTGGATTTTCTGAAAGGCAAATGGCTGGGACATCCGTTGCACCCGATCCTCGTGCATGTGCCGATGGCGATGTGGCCGGGTGCGCTCATCTTCGATTTGCTTTCGAAATGGCAAATTGGCGGCAACGCCATGGTGCGCCTTTCCTTTTGCGCGATCGTTTTCGGACTGCTCGCGTCGTTGCTGGCAGTCCCTGCCGGCGTCGTGGATTGGAGCGGCATTAAAAAAGAAAAACCGGCGTGGAAAATTGGGTTGTATCACATGATCCTGAATCTTCTGGTCGCGTTGTTGTTTGCGATCAACCTCGGTCTGCGCGTGCAGACATTTCGCGAAGCGACCACGGTTGCGGGTGTGCCGCTCCTGCTTTCAACCCTCGGCACGGCTTTCTTAATCGGCTCCGCTTATTTGGGCGGAATGATGACTTACACCTACGGCATCAGCGTCGCACGAATGTCGAAAGATAAATGGCGCAAAATCGCCGAGGCCGGGGGCGCGAATCTTCCGCCGGAGTAAGATCGACATGGTAAAGGACTTTCTCGAAGGCAAACCGCTCCGGCATCCGCTCCATCCGATGCTTGTCCATTTCCCGATCGGTCTTTTCTTTTTGAGTTTCCTGTTCGATCTCGCGAGTCTCGTTTTTCCATCCCAGATGTATCTCGTCCGCGATTCTTTCTACGCGATGCTCCTCGGAGCTATCATGGCTCTCGTCGCCGCGGTGCCGGGTTTCGTCGATTACACCGACATCCGCAGCGATCATCCGGGCGAGCGGACCGCTACCGCGCATTTGATTCTGAATCTCATCATCGTCGGGCTTTACGGAATTAATTTGGGCGTGCGCTCTTCGATGTTGTCCGATCCAAGAATTCGCACCGGGCCGTTCGTTTTGTCGCTGGTCGGTATCTGCCTTCTCTGCGCATCCGGTTATCTCGGTGGCCGGCTTGTTTACGATGATGGTATCGGCGTCGGGCGGCATAAACGACACATGCCGCCGCCGCGGGACACAATCCACCTTACCGTGCCCATTCCCGGTGCAGATAGCGTCTTCGTTCCAATCATGGCCGCGCAACAGCTTCGCGAGCGCGAGACCTTACGCGTGGAGATCGGCGGTCAAATCATGACCATCGCCAAGATCGACAATCAACTTTTCGCCTTTCAGGAATTCTGCACCCATCGTTTCGGGCCCTTGTCCGAAGGAAAATTCGAAGGATTCAACGTTCAATGCCCGTGGCATAACTCGTGTTTCGACGTGCGCACAGGCAAAGTCACCAACGGTCCGGCAAAAGTGGATCTGAAAATCCTTAAAGTCGAAATGCGCGAAGGCAAAGTCGGCGTCCCTCTGCCGCGTCAAATCAAATCGACATGATCCGGAAACTGAAATCTGGTTACCGTTTGTATTCGCGAAAGACAAATCCGAAGACCGGGAAACGTCGGAACCTCGGCACGTTCAAGACCAAAGCCGCGGCCAAAAAACACGAAAAAGCGGTGCAGTATTTCAAACGGCAGTAATCGGTCCACCATGCCAGACTACGATCTCGACACGAAAGTTAAGCTGGCAATCTACGAGATCACCGCGGAAACCGGCCGCATCCCCAATTCGTCAGCGGTTTCGCACAAGATCGACATTGATGAAAGCGAAGTTGTTACGGCTTTCGGCCGGCTGCATGCCAAGCGCCTGCTTCTTCCCGAGCCGGACGATCCAAGCCGGATTCGAATGGCGCCTCCGTTCTCAGGAATTGCGACAGCATTTCCGGTGGAAGCCAATGGTAGGAATTATTTCGCGAATTGCGTTTGGGACGCCTACGGAATCGCGGCTGCTTTGCATTGCGACGCAGTCAGTCGCGCTTCGGATGGTCACACCGGCGAGCCATTAACGCTCGAAGTGAAAAACGGCCAGCCGGTTTTAAAACCGTACGTCGCACATTTTGCCGTGCCGGCAGCGCATTGGTGGGACAATCTTATTTTTACGTGAGCAACGATGTTGCTCTTCCGGTCGGAAGAGACCGTCAATCTGTGGTGCGCGTCCCACGATATTCCGCGACGCCCGCAGGTGAATCTTACCCAACTATGGCAACTCGCCGTCCAGTGGTACAGGAATCGGCTGACTCTCGAATCGCGCCGACCCGCGCCGGACGAAATGGTGCCCATTTTCGCCTCACTTGGTTTAACCGGCCCATTTTGGGATCCAAAATCGGATCAATGGCGCTGATGTTGAGTGTTCATGTTTGAAGGCTGATTGTTCGCTGTGTTGAACATTCGCCCGGCGACTGATTCCGATCGCAATACGATCTGGGAAATTTTTCATGAGGTGATCGCGGCTGGTGACACATACCCGATCGATTCGGAAATGTCCCGCGACGGGGCGCTGGCTTACTGGTTCGGGAACGGCACACATACCTACGTCGCAGAACTTGACCGCTTAAAGCGGTCAAGTTTTCAAACCGATCAGCATGTAGTTGGGACGTACATCTTAAGGCCGAACCAATCCGGCGGCGGCGCGCATGTCGCCAACGCCGCTTTCATGGTGCCCGCGGTTGCGCGCGGACAGGGGATCGGTCGCGCGATGGGCGAACATTGCTTGAAGGAAGCGCGCCGTCTCGGTTTTCGCGCGATGCAATTCAATTTCGTGGTCTCAACGAATGAATCTGCCGTGAAACTTTGGCAAAAGCTCGGAATGAAAATCGTTGCTACGTTGCCGGGCGCGTTTCGGCATCCGGAAAAAGGGTATGTCGATGTTTACGTCATGTTTCAGCTATTCGCGCGCGCCTAACGAATTTTCATTTGAAAATTCGAAAGTTCGGTCGATTTGCTTAGCGTGAGCGAGCAATGCAGACCGTGATCCAAGTAATCGCGACTGGGCGCGGATCGTTGCGCAGCCAGATCACGAGAGATCCACAGTTGGAGAAAAAGTTCGGCTTTATCAAGGCCTGGTCGAAACAACCGGGGCGGCCGCATGGTTGGGCGAAAATTCATAGCGCGCGAGATCTTCACGGGGCGATCAACCTGGAATGGCACGGCCGGAGCAACACTCTCATTTGCCGCGTAGTGACCAAGCTCGGGCACAAACCGAACTCGATCATCGGCGATTTCATCGATTACCTCCTCGCGCGCCATCAAAGCCGGATTCTCGCCATCCACATCATGCGGCGACCGAGACAAAGCGAGTAAGGCGTTAACTCTACTCTACAAATGGCCGCCGCGATGCATCCGTCGAGCACCAAATTTTCGAATTAATGGAATCGTGGCCATTCATCCTGGGTACAAGAAAAAGCAGACCGACATCTTCGTCTGCGATAACTGTGGCGCGCGTAAGCGGCTCGAACGTAATAAGCGCCACTGGTGCGATAATTGCACCCACGGGAATCCAATCGAACTGCGAAGAGCAAAAGACAAAAAACTAACCGTTCGCTAGGACGAGCGTTGAATCGTGCCGAACTCGCCTTGCTGTTGAATCAATTTGGCGACGAGGCCGGTCCAGCCGGCTTGATGTGACGCGCCGAGGCCGGCGCCGATGTCGGCGTGAAAATATTCGTGAAATAAGTAATGATCTGAGCTGCCGAGCCCGGGCTGTGACGCGCGTGCGAATGCACGTTCGCCGTTTCCATCGCGCAGCCAAATCTTGATCAGCCGATTGGATAGTTCGTTGGCGACTTCTTTGAGGTGCATGAACCGCCCGGAGCCGGTCGGACACTCCACTTTGAAATCGTCGCCATAGTAATGATGAAACTGCTGGAGCGATTCGATTAAGAGGTAATTGATCGGAAACCAAACCGGGCCGCGCCAATTGGAATTGCCGCCGAAAATTCCCGTTTGCGATTCCGCCGGCTCGTAACTGACGATTTTTTCCTCGCCGCGCACCGTGATCGAGTATGGATGCGTCTGATGAAATTTGCTGAGCGAACGAACCCCGTAGTCGCTCAGAAATTCTTCCGGATCGAGCATGCGCCGGAGCAAACATTTCATCCGGTGTCCGCGGGTAAGCGCGACCAGACGCAGTTCTTTCATGCCCGGCTCCTGCCAGCGCGAAACCAAACTCGCCAGGTCGGGCCGATATTCGAGATACCACTCGAGTCGCGATTTGAATC
>QHRF01000087.1 GCA_003220055.1 Verrucomicrobiota bacterium
ATGTCGGGACCGCCACTCTGGCGGCGCTAATTGGCGCCGGCGGCCTGGGCGAACCGATCCTGAGCGGCCTCAATCTGAACGATCACGCAACGATCCTCCAAGGCGCGATTCCCGCCGCGGTGCTCGCGTTGCTGGTGCAATCGCTGTTCGATTTGCTCGATCGCGTTTTGATTCCAAAAGGGTTACGACTCTAAAGCCGTTCCGAATTGAGAAGGCCAATTTGTCTTTTAGTCCCGCCGCTTTGACAGTGACGCGGCAAAAAACGATTGACGCGTAAATATGAAACTAGACATCCTGTGACCCCGCAAGGCTGTATGGGCGAAGAATCGGCACCTTTCACGTTGGAGCCGCCCTCGAAGCCGGAGATGGCACATGTGCTCTTCACCGACGTCGTCGGCTATTCTCGGCTTCCGTCGGACGAACAACCGGGATTAATTCAACAGCTGCGCCAAGCCGTTCGCAATTCGATCGAATATAATCGCGCTCACGATAACCATTCCTTGATATGTCTTCCGACGGGCGACGGAATGGCGCTCGTTTTCTTCGATTCCGATGTCTGCGCGCCGGTGCGTGCCGCCGTGGAGATATCGCTCGCGTTGCGAGATGGAAAAGGTGTCGCCGTCCGAATGGGACTTCACACCGGTCTAGTTTATCGCGTACCCGACATCAACGGTGCCGAAAATGTGTCGGGGGCGGGAATCAATTTCGCGCAACGCGTAATGGATTGCGGCGACGCCGGTCACATTTTGATGTCGCAAGTCCACGCTAGTTTTCTTTGCGAATTCGATGCAATCCGGCCTCATCTGCACGACCTCGGTGAAACGCAGGTCAAACACGGTGTTCGCATTCGATTAGTGAATTATTTCGATGGGAAGGCAGGTCAACCGAATCGCCCAAAAAAGATTGATGAATCCGAACGAAAGTCGGTTGAAGCCGGCGCGGCCAAGACCCGTCCTTCCTGCACCGGCGCAAAGGTGGCGTTGATTTACAAGCGTAACGTTGAACCAGACGCAGCTCTGCTACATGAACTGGAATCCGAGTTAACTAAATGCGGATGCCAGGTGTTCGTCGATCGACATCTTCAAGTTGGACTAGACTGGGCAAAGGAGATCGAGCGCGCTCTGCGCGACGCGGATGCTGTTATCCCCTTGTTGTCGCCTATGGCCGTAACAAGCGAAATGCTCGCATTCGAAATGGAGGTCGCCAACAACGCGGCGCAACATCAAGGTGGCAGACCGCGGATCCTTCCGGTACGAGTCAATTGGGAAGGACCGCTGCCGAATACTCTCACCACGATTTTAGATCCCATTCAGTACACATTATGGCGCGGGGCTGGGGACACGGCCAACGTTGTGGCGGAACTTGCCACCGCCCTAGCGGCGCAGCCACAGCCGGTTAACCGCGCGGTTTCGCGGGCAGTCGAGCCGCCCGGTGGCGCGGTCCCGCTCGATTCGCAGTACTACATTGAAAGGCCGACCGATGCTGAGTTGCACGCCGCGATCGAGCGCCATGACAGCATTGTGCTGATTGAAGGTGCGAGACAAATGGGCAAGACCTCGTTGCTTTCTCGCGGCTTGCAACGCGCACGCAAAAATGGCGTAAGAGTGGCGTGCACTGACTTCCAGACTCTGAACGTGAGCGACCTCACATCTCTCGAATCTTTTTTTATCACGCTCGGGACTGCCCTGGCTAATCAGCTGGATTTAGAAAAATTTCCGGAAGACGTCTGGCGCGCCAAAAGTGGACCAAATCAAAACTTCGAGAACTATGTGCGACGGGAGGTGCTGCGCAGCCTGCAAAGGCCACTCGTTTGGGCGCTCGATGAAGTCGATCGGCTGTTTACCTGCCCGTTTGGTAGCGAAGTCTTCGGCCTTTTTCGCTCCTGGCATAACGCACGCGCACTCGATCCAGAAAGTCCGTGGAGCGGGCTCACCCAGATAATTTCTTACGCTACCGAAGCACATCTTTTCATTACGGATCTGAACCAATCTCCTTTCAATGTTGGCACACGAGTCAGACTACGAGATTTTGATACAGTAGAAGTCCGCCAATTGAACTATCGCTACGGCCAACCTCTCCGACCCTCGGATTTCGAGCGATTCATGCGCCTGCTGGGCGGACAGCCGTACCTGGTCCGACGGGCGCTGCACGATATGGTTATGCGCGAGATAAAGCTTGATGAATTGGAACGAACGGCACCTAACGAGGACGGCCCGTTTGCCGACCATCTCAAGCGCTTCCTCGTTCTGCTTTCCGGGAACGATGCTGCGTTGAATTTGCTGCGCGACTTGCTGGCGGGCAAGCCGCCAACCGACGGCAAGCTCTTCTTCCGGCTTCGCGCTGCCGGGTTATTGCGTGGCGAAACGCCATCGAATGCAGCATTTCGCTGTGATCTTTACGCACGCTATCTTCGAGGGCATCTCGCGTGATTAACCACGGTTTTTTTGTCGCTGGGGGCGCACTTCAGGCTGACGCCGACTCCTACGTCGCCCGAGTTGCTGATACCGAGCTGCTCGAAGCGTTGCGACATGGCGAGTTCTGTTACGTACTTACGTCTCGCCAAATGGGAAAATCCTCACTGATGGTGAGGACAGCGGTGCAACTGCGTCAGGAAGGTAGCGCTGTCGTCATCATTGATTTGACCGCCATCGGCCAAAATCTCGACGTCGATCAATGGTACTTCAGCATGCTCTGCCATGTCGGCGAAAAATTAAACCTTGAGGCGGAGATGGAAGCCTTCTGGGATACGAATCAACGAAGGGCGCCGCTTCATCGGTTTATGGGAGCGATCAAAGAAGTTTATCTTGAAAACAAACGCAAACCTCTCGTCATCTTCGTTGACGAAATCGACGCTGTTCGCAGTTTTCAAAAATTCAGCGCGGACGAATTCTTCGCCGGCATTCGCGAGTGTTACAATCGCCGGCCGGAAGAACCGAAGCTTGACCGGCTCACCTTTTGCCTGCTTGGAGTGGCAACTCCCAGCGATCTTATTCGCGACGAGAGAATCACCCCTTTCAATATCGGGCACGCGGTTGAACTTGGCGATTTCACTCCATCCGATGCGGTCGTTCTCGCCGACGGACTGAGTCCCCATCATGAGACCGCGCGCGCGCTTTTGGCGCGAGTGTTGTGGTGGACAAGCGGCCAACCATATCTAACCCAAAAACTTTGTGCCGAAGTCGCGCAGGCAAAAGTCCATTTGACTCGAGACGTCGATGCTGCTTGCGAGCGCATTTTCCTTTCACCTGAGGCCCGCGAACGCGATGACAATCTCCATTTCGTTCGCGACCGATTATTACGCAGCGAGCAGGATCGTGCGGCACTGCTCGATACGTATGCGAAAGTTCGCCGCGGCGAACGGGTAGCAGACGATCATCTTAACCCGGTGCTAAACGAGCTTCGGCTGTCCGGAATCGTTCGCGTCGTAGGCGGTCATCTTGAGACTCGCAATCGCATCTACTCAAAAGTTTTCGATCTTGATTGGGTAAAGAAGAATTTGCCCGACGCTGAAAGCCGGAGGCAAAAGGCCGCGTTTTATCGGGGAGTTCGCAGGGTCGCGGGGGTTGCCATTGTTGTTTTAGCAGTCATGGGCGCCCTCGTCCTTTATGCCTGGCGCAGCGCAAGAGCCGAAAAAGCTGCGAGCCAGCGGGCGAGAATCGCAGCCGAAAGCAAACATAAGGCCGACGAAGATTTGCTCCGCGAAGCCGGACGCACGAAAGCGGCGCTCGACCGCTTGGTGGAAACGCAGACGAAGATTGAAGCTTTGCTCGAGGCGCTCACACCTTTAGTAACTGAGAAATCTGGAAAACTAATTCTTGATCGCGCGGAAGACGTCGTCCGCAGCGTGACCAGCAGCAGCGCGGATGATCACCGCGTAGTTCTTGGACTGGTAGGTCTGCGAAGAGTTTGTGGAAGCCTTTATTTGCGTCTCGGTAATGATGAAGCCGCTCTGAAGCAGGCTGAGGAAGCGCGACGTCTTCTCACGGAGCAAATGAAGCTCGGCAACGCGAGTTCGGCTCTCGCCAAACAAATGCACGACTGCATTTGGTTGGTCGGTGATTGCATCCTGGGAGGACCTTCACCGGACACCGTGGAAAATAAGACCGAGGCGGACTATTCGCGCTCTATGGCTACCTATCGAGAAGCTATCAAGCTCGCAGAAAAAGAAATGACTCAAAATCCACAAGAGGCGAGCTGGCGAGCGCTCTACTTCGCTGATCTCACTAAACTTGGCGATACCGCACAGCTTTTTGGCGGCTCCAAGATCAAAGAGGCCGAGGACGATTACAATTACGCCTTAAAAATGGTGAGTGACGTGCGCCAAAAAAATGCTGCTGCCAGCGCGGATCTCGACCGGATCGAAGCCTCGATTCACGACTCATTGGGCACTCTTTTCCTCGCGAGGGATCGAAGAGCCGAAGCGCGCACCCATTTTGATCACAGCTTGAAATTGCGCCAGGCCGGACCGAGCGATGAACTTGCCGAACAACCCGAACGCCAAAGCGATCTGGCGACAAGTTACAACAAACTCGGCAACTTCTTTAGCAACCAAGGTCAATGGAAGGAAGCATTGGATTACTACGAACGCAGCCTGGCCATTCGCCGAAAACTTTGCGAGCAGGACAAACGCCGTGATTGGCACCGCAATCTCGGCTACAGCCTTTACAATGTCTCACGGGCGCAATGGCAACTTGGCGTAAAGGCCAAAAATTCTGCCATGATCAGACGCGCTGTGGACTTGTCGGCCGAGCGTCTCAAAATCGCAGAGAGTTTGCGCGGTGAAGATCCTTCCGATTACTACTTGAAGGAGGATTACGCCAACGCGCTTTATGGGCATGCGGATCTTCTTCTCAATACGACCGATCCGGCCGTAAAAGATTGGCCTCGCGCGCTTGAATTGGTTCAGGAAGCGGTCAAAGACACCGACCGTCGCGACCCGCAGCCGTTAGCGCTCCTGGCACAAGCGCTCCGTTTTATGAAACGGCCGGCTGAGGCACGACAAGCGGCCGAGGAAGCTCAAAGCTTGTTGCCACCTCCGGAAAAGCGGACTAGTGACGAAAAGCAGATCGCGATCGATCTAAATTGGGAATTGCGAAAGGACCGAAGCGCCGAGGCGGCCGCTTCGAATTCGCCACGCCATCCAACCGCGAACACGACTCACTAGCATTAATCGACTCGACGGTTGTTGGCGGAGCCGCAGCGAGGACAAATACGTCTTCGGTAAAGTCGCGTTAACTGGCGGATGCGATATAAAGTGAAAGTATGGCGATTGCGTCGATTAATCCGGCGACTGGCGAAAAGCTGAAGGAATTTAAGCCACACAACGACGCCGACATCGAGAAAGCGTTGCGGCAAGCAGCAACCGCGTTTGAAAAATATCGCGGCGAACCGTTTGCAAAGCGCGCGCAGTTGATGGTCGAGGTTGCGGCATTACTCGAGCGCGAGAAACAGGAGCTGGCGCAAACGATGACGCTGGAGATGGGAAAATTGCTTCGAGACAGCGTCGCCGAGATCGAGAAATGCGTGCGCGGCTGTCGTTATTACGCTGAGAACGCCGAACGATTTCTGGAAGACGAAGTCGCACAAACGGACGCGCGTCGCAGCTACGTTCATTATGAACCGATGGGACCGATCCTGGCGATCATGCCTTGGAATTTTCCGTTCTGGCAGGTGTTTCGATTTGCCGCGCCCGCTTTGATGGCCGGGAACGTTGGCCTTCTCAAACACGCGGCCAACGTTCCGCAATGCGCCCTGGCGATTGAGCAATTGTTCTGTCGCGCCGGACTCGACGAAGGAGTTTTTCAAACGCTCCTCATCGAGTCCGATCAAGTCGAACGATTGATTGTCGATCCTCGGATCAAAGCCGTGACACTGACCGGCAGTGAAAAAGCCGGCAGCGCGGTCGGCAGCACGGCGGCCCGTGAAATTAAGAAGAGCGTGCTCGAGCTCGGCGGCAGCGACCCGTTCATCGTCATGCCCAGCGCTGATTTCGGGCTCGCGGTCAGCACCGCCGTGAAAGCCCGGATGATCAACACCGGCCAGTCGTGCATCGCGGCGAAACGATTTCTTATCGCCGACAAGATTTACGACGATTTTCTCAAAAAATTCGTCGAGCAAATACGAACGCTGAAAGTCGGCGACCCTTTCGACGAAACAACCGAGATCGGTCCACTGGCGACAGAACAGATTTTGAACGGCGTGCACGAGCAGGTCCAAAAGTCGATCGCCGCCGGCGCGAAATTATTGACGGGCGGCAATCGAATCGCAGGACCGGGATTTTTCTACGAACCAACGGTGCTTGTCGATGTTCCGAAAGATGCGCCTGCGTTCCGCGAAGAAGTTTTCGGTCCGGTTGCGGCTGTTTTTCGGGTGCGCGATTCCGCGGAGGCGATTGAGATGGCAAATGACAGCGAATTTGGGCTGGCGGCGAGCGCGTGGACCAACGATCCAGTCGAGCAGGAACTTTTCGCATCCGAATTGGAATCAGGAATGGTTTTCATCAACGCGATGTCAGCCTCGGACCCGCGATTGCCATTCGGTGGCGTGAAACGCTCCGGCTTCGGTCGCGAGCTCGGCTCGGCCGGCATTCGCGAGCTCATGAACGCGAAGACGATCTGGATTTCCTAGATCAAGGCCCGCTGCGAATCGGTTGATTCATGCGATAGGCGGCGATGTTTCTTTCGAGATCGGCGGCCAAGCCGTCGTTGCCGGTCGCTTTCGCGATTGCGATTGCTTGTTGCGCCGTTTCAATCGCGTCGCTGAATCGGCCGGTCTCCGCATAAGCCACCGCCAATGTTCGGAGGACAGTTGGGTTACCGCGTCCTGGTCCCTGCGCAACGCTACCTGCGAGCTCGACCGCCCTTTCGCCATTACGCCGGGAAGGATCGGGCGATGTAGCCAGGACCCACGCGAGATTGCATCGAGCATTTAGGTTATTCGGATTGCTGGCGAGACTCCGCTCAAAATGAATGGCAGCGTCGGCTTCGTCGCCTAACTGGAGGAGGGCGAGTCCAAGATTGTTCTGCGCGTCGGTGTCGTTCGGTTGAATCCTGACCGCCTCCTGACAATGAGAGATTGCATCGTTAATGCGTCCCTGTCTCAAGAGAAGGTCTGCCAAGTGGGCGTGCGCGACATGATTGTTCGAAGTGTTTTCGATAGTCTGCTGCCACAATCGCTCAGGATCTTTCCAGTAACTCGCCTGAACACGAGAAGCGCCAGTCAAACTAGCAATGATCACGATCGCGGTGGTGGCTAACGCCGCTGGACCATTACGCCAACGCGACAGCAGTTCCGAGATCCACCAGGTTACGCCCAGATAAAGACCAATCTGAGGAAGGTAAGTGTACCTGTCAGCGTGGCCTTGCAGTCCTACCTGAACGATCCCGATTACCGGAATTAACATGCACACATACCAAAGCCAACCGACCACGAGGTAGGGTCGTTTCTTTCGCAGCAAAAATGTAAGAATCGTAATCGCGGCCAAAACTGCCCCCGCGAGTAGAACCCGCCATAGAGCCGATCCGTTCTCGGAATGCGGGTAGAAGACCGCAAGCTTTGTCGGCCAGAACATTTGCCGAATGTAAGTCAGATAGCTAAGCACCGCCTGACTTGCGCGCGAGGAAAGCGGCAGTTGTTCAAAGGAACCAATCGCTCGCGTCTGGGCGATCAGCGTTGCTACGGCGGACGCGATACTCAACAGGAATAGCGGAAATTTTTCCGCGACCAAGTTTCCAAAAGTGCGTACGTCGACCAAGCGTTTGAGAGGCCAGTAATCCAGAAGCAAAAGGACAATTGGCAGAGAAACCAACATCGGCTTCGACATCAGCCCGCAAGCAAACAAGATCGACATCGTCATGTAGCGCCAGATCGACGGCTTGCGCGCGTAATACAGATACGCAGCGAGCGTCAGCATAAGGAAGAATCCACTTAGAACATCTTTACGTTCGGCAATCCAGACGACCGACTCCACCCGCAATGGATGGATGGCAAAGACGGCCGCCACGAATGCGCTTCGCCAGTCCGAGGTGCGAGCCGCACTTGCCATGGACTGGCCTTGACCTGTCATCTGTCGCAGGACAAGGAAGAGCAAAACTGATGCAATGCCGTGCAAAACGATGTTACCAAAATGATGCGCCCCGGAGCGGAGGCCAAACGCTCCGCAATCGAACATATGCGAAAGCGTAGTGATTGGATGCCAGTTACCTCCATGAGCATGGGTAAATGCCCAAACAACGCCATGCCAACTCAAGCCGGCGATTACTTGCGGCGCTTCGTAGGTGTAGGTCGGATCATCATAGTTCACGAAGGGAAAGCGGATGGACTGTCCAAAGACGAACCAAATGAGCGCGACAAGACCGGCACAGATTCCGGCGACGAGCCAACGTTCGGAAATCCTATCGCGCATTTCGCAGGGTTTGATCGCGAAACGGCAGGTGCTGGCGGTAAAGATCGGTCTCGTCTTGAATCTGAATAGCAAGACTGTGCTGGCCCTGAGCATTCGCCAGTTCCGACGCGCCCTGGGCAGTTTCGATGGCAAGGTCGAACTGGCCTGCTTCCGCGTAGGCTGCCGCGAGCGTTCGAATGAAGAATGGATTGTTTTGCTTCGAGACTCGATTCAGGTTGCGCGCCAGTTCAACGGCCCTTACTCCATTTCTCAGCGAATCATCCGGGCCTGCCGACATTAGCCAGGCAAGATTATTTAACGGCAGAGGGGAGTCTGGTTCCGATTGCAAAGCTATTTCGTAATGATTGGCGGCCTCGCGCAATAAGCCTTTTTGGACAAGAGCATTGCCTAAGTTCGCGTTCGTTCCCGGATCGTTGGGATGCAGCGACAACGTAGTCCGCCATTCCGAGATTGCGCCATTCAAATCGTGCCTTCGAAACAGGACGGTGCCGAGGTTGTAATGTGCGTCAGGATAATCGGGCCGGAACGCGATTGCCTGCCGAAAATGAGCGATCGCTTCATCGAGCCGGCCCTTGCGACCAAGTACATTACCGACGCTGTCATGAATCAGCGCGAGACTTAAATTGTAGTGGTTATGCTCACTGTGAGAACGGATCGCGAGCGCACTTTGAAAATAAGAGAGCGCATCGTCCAGTTGGCCGCGCTCCATTAGTGACGTGCCGAGATTTGTCATGGCGACATCGTTGTCGGTTGTAACCGCCAGGGTGTGCGTCCAAAGCGTTTCGCTGCTCCGCCAGTAAGTCGTTTGCTTCCAAGCGCACGCGCTCAAGACGATGACAGTGCCGATTCCAACGGTTGCGAGAATTTCTTTTCGGTATCGCAACGATGCTGAAATGTCTCCCGCGAGCCAAGTCAGCGCGATGTACAAACCAACCTGCGGCAAATAGGCATAACGATCGGCATGGCCTTGCAGTCCAACCTCCACGATTCCGATCACCGGCAGGAGCATGATCAAATACCAAAGCCAGCCGACAAGGAGATAGGGGCGGTTTTGCCGCAGCGTGAAAACGATCCACGTTGTTGCGATCAAAAGCCCGGCAGCGAGCACGACTTGCCATAACGCGAGGCGATCGTCGGGATGCGGATAAAATACGGCGAGATTCACCGGCCATAACATTTGCCAAATGTAAGTGACATAAGTCATGAGCGCGTTCTCGAGCCGCCAGCCGAATGGGAGTTGGCCGACCGACGAAGGCGAATGCACTTGCAAGGCAAAGGCGACAATCGAGGCCGCAGCTGAAAGCGCGAAGAGCGGAAGTTTTTCCACGATCATTCGCCGAAATGATTTTCCATCGGCGATTCGCTTCAGCGGCCAGTAATCAAGGAGCAGTAAGACGACTGGCGTCGTGACGAGCATCGGTTTCGACATTAATCCGCACGCAAACAAGATCGACATCGTGAGGTAGCGACCGATTGATCGCGCGCACGTGTAACGGACGTAGGCGCCAAGAGTCAGAAAGAAAAAAACCGCGCTCAGGACGTCTTTGCGTTCCGCAATCCAGGCGACCGATTCAACCCGCAGCGGATGAATCGCGAAAAGCGCGGTGACAAACGCGCTGCACCAAAACCGACCGGTGACGTTGCGCAACCAAAAGAAAAGCAAAACCGCGGCGATCGTGTGCAGCAAAACATTCGTGAAATGGTGGCCGCCGGCTTTGAGATCGTAGAGCTGGCAGTCGATCATGTGCGAAACGAGCGTGAGCGGGTGCCAATTGTTGGTTCGGGTGTCGACCAACGCTCGCGACAAGCCATGAATACTCAGACCGGCGGAAACTAACGGATTTCCGTAAACGTAGGTCTTGTCGTCGTAGTTTACGAAGTCGTGGCTCAGCGTTTGGCCGAAGACAATCCCGATTAGAACAACGATGGCGCCGCAAACAGCAAAATACGCCAAACGCGACGGCGGGGTCGTTTTAATCTTTCGGGCACGAGCCTTCATGCAAATACCGCTGACGATCCTTTGAAGCTACTGCGGCGGCGATTCGCGATAAGGCGTGTGCGCCTGATAAAGCTCGATCTCATGTCGCAGTGTCGACAGCAACGAAGTGTTGCTTTGCGCAGTGGCCAAATCCAAAGCGCGTTGTCCAGTCTCGATCGCTTTCGAAAAATCGCCCGCCTCGGCGTAGGCCGCGGCCAGGGTGCGAATAACAATCGGCACGTTGCCGCCGGGAAGAGTTGTCGCTTTCACCGCTAGTTCAACGGCGCGCTTGCCATCACGGATCGTGTCCGTGGGATAAGTTGCCAGCACCCACGCGAGATTATTGAGCGCGTTCCCATCATCCGGACTCAGTTGCAAACTAATTTCCCACTGTTCAATCCCGCCGCGGACATCTCCATTTTGAGCGAGAAGGACGCCGAGATCATTATGCGTCGCGACATCGAACGGGTAATCTTTAAGCGTCGTCCGTGCGTGCGCGATGGCAGCCGCGCGTGAGTGTTTGTTCGCCTCCGCTGTTCTACCTTTCGACCACAATGCTGCCGCCAAATTCTGATGCGCAGTTTGATTGTCTGGCGTCACGGCCAGGGTGTCCTCCCAAAGTGAAATGCTGTTACGCCAAAAAGTCGTTTGCTGGTAAGCCACGACGGTCAAGGCCGCGATCGCGAATGTGGCCATTGAAATCAGAACAATCCGACGATATCGCCACTGTTGCGTCAAATCGGCGCACGACCATGTCAGCAACATTGTGATTCCTATGTGCGGCAAATAAGTAAAACGATCGGCCCGCGCTTGCAGACCGGCCTGAACAATCCCAAGCACCGGAGCGAGCAAAATTAAATACCAAAACCATCCAACGAAAACGTAAGGATGTTTCTGTCTGAAAAATATTGCGAGCAAAGTAAGGACGACAATCAGCGCGACACAGGCTAAGACCACCCAAATATTTAATTGATCGTGCGGATGTGGATAGAATACCGCCAGGTGAGTCGGCCAGAACATTTGGCGGAGATAAACGATCACACTGACGGCGGCATTTTTGAGCCGCGCCAAGAGCGACAACTGCTCGAGCGAAGCCATCGTGACGGTCTGAGCGAAGACGGTGGCCACTGAAGCGGCCGCCGACAGGGCCAGCAACGGAATTTTCTCCATCAGGAGGCGTCGCGAACCGCGAAAATCATTCGCTCGCTGCAGCGGCCAGTAATCCAACAACAACAGCACGAGCGGCACGGTCACGAACGTAGCCTTCGACATCAATCCGCACGCGAGAAAGATCGACAGCGTCAGGTAACGGGAAATGCCGGGTGCGCGCACATAACGCAGATACGCGCCGAGCGTCAGCATGAAAAACACGCCACTGAGCACATCCTTGCGCTCGGCGACCCACGCCACCGACTCGACCCGCATTGGATGAATCGCAAAAACTGTTGCGATAAATGCGCTTTGCCAAATGCAGCCGGTCATTCCTCGGAAAACCAAAAAAAGCAGAATTGCTCCGAGATTGTGTAGAACAACGTTCGTAAAATGGTGGCCGGCAGGCCGCAGTCCATAGATTTGACAGTCCGCCATGTGACTGAGCGTTGTGAGCGGGTGCCACAGGCTCGCGTGGCTATGAGTGAGAACCCATTTCAATCCGTCGAGAGTAAGTCCACGACTGACCTCCCTGTTTTCGTAAACGTAACGGTCGTCATCGAAGTTGATGAACTCATGGCCGAGTGTTTGTCCAAAAACGAGCCAGATGATCGCAGTCAGAAAAATGCAGACCGCGATCGTGATTCGGCGATCGTCTCGCAAGCTGACCTGCGCCGGAACTGTCGGCATCGTTAAACTGGTGACGGAAACAATCGCCAGCGGGCCAGGCGAAAACGCAACGCCGTCCCGAGACAACCGAAGCCGTAGCGCACGCTTCGGCGAAAGTTAATCGACGACCCTTCCGGTAAATATTTCGCCGGGCACGTGACCTCGCCGATTTTCAAACCCAGCCAAATGATTTGGGCGAGCATCTGGTTGTCGAACACAAAATCGTCCGAGTTTTGTTCAATCGGCACGCGTTCGAGTAAACCCCGCGCGAATGCGCGATATCCCGTGTGATACTCGGAAAGCTTCGCGCCGATCAAAAAATTTTCGGCGAAGGTTAGAAAGCGGTTGGCGATGTATTTCCACCACGGCATCCCGCCATCGAGCGCGCCGCCGCCGAGAATGCGCGAAGCAAGCACGCACGGATAAAGTCCGCTCGCGACCAGCGATGCCATCGCCGGAAGAAGCTGCGGGGTGTATTGATAATCGGGGTGAATCATCACCACGATGTCAGCTCCGGCGGCGAGAGCGAGACGATAACAGGTCTTTTGATTGCCGCCGTAACCGCGATTCTCCGGATGCACCTCCACTTGCACGTCTTTCAGCGTCCGCGCGATCGCTACCGTCTCATCGTGACTCGCGTCGTCGACCACAATGACAAGATCGACAATCCCCTGCGCCATCACTTCGTCGTAGGTTCGTTGCAGTGTGCGAGCGGCATTATACGCCGGCATCACCACCACAATCTTCTGGCCGTTCAACATTCGAGGTAGTCGAATATGCGCACGAGCGACATCTTGCAACCCCGATGATTATTTTTCACGATCCGCATTGCATTGAATATTCAAGCCCGGGCCATCCTGAGCGGCCGGAGCGAATCACGCGCACCGTCCCAGTGCTGAAAGATCGACATCGAGACTGGGAATGGCGCGAGCCGCAGCCGGCGAAGGAACGTAATCTGTTGCGCGCCCATTCTCGCGATCACGTGGAGCAGATAAGAACTGCAGTGCAGGATTTTGATGCGGATACGCCGGCTTATCCACGGATCTATCACCATGCAATCTCGTCCGCCGGCGCAGCGATCGAGACCGCGCTTGCCGGCGCCCGCGGGGAGCGCGCCTTTAGCCTCATGCGGCCCCCGGGGCATCACGCGACGCGGAATCGAGCGATGGGTTTCTGCTATTTCAGCAACATAGCTATCGCGGCCCTTGCCGCCCTCGACAGTGGTGTCGAGCGCGTTGTCATTTGGGACTTTGACGCCCATCACGGGAACGGGACGGAGGATGTCGTTGCGCATAATCCCCGGCTTAGCTTCGCGTCGATTCATCAATTTCCGGCCTATCCTGGAACAGGCGCACAATCATTCGCGAACATTGATAATTATCCGGTCGCACCGAATACGCCTCGCGCCGAGCACGTCAATGCGATCGAGCGCGCATTGGAAAAGCTTCTGCTCGCAAAAACGGGATTGTTGCTTGTTTCGGCTGGCTTCGATGCGTATTCAGGAGATCCGCTGACAGAAATGACCCTTGAACGCGAAGATTTTGCGTCGTTTGGGGAATGGCTTCATAAGATCGACATCCCGACAGCTGCCATTCTTGAAGGTGGCTACAGCGACGATTTACCGGAAT
The DNA here is from genome assembly GCA_003220055.1 of Verrucomicrobiota bacterium. Taxonomy (GTDB): domain Bacteria; phylum Verrucomicrobiota; class Verrucomicrobiia; order Chthoniobacterales; family UBA10450; genus AV40. The sequence goes on from QHRF01000087.1 coordinate 13,829, forward strand.
TAATCGATGCGTTTCTCACCGCGTGGGTCACTTGATTTCAATCCGACTCAGTAACTCGTCAGCAGCAGTTTCGATCTCGGCATAGCCATATTCATGCGCGCGGGCTTTGACCGCGAGTAAGCCACAGCGGTGAAGTGCCGTGAAATCGCCAAACGGAAATTTGTGATGCGTTTTTGTTTCTTCTCCGTGTCTGCGGTCAATCCCAAGATGCCATTTCGCGTATTGGCCAAGGCCGTGCAACCGAATGAACTCGTTTTCCTCGCGCGGAGAGGGCCGATGACCGGCCCATGCGCCTTTTCCATCGAGAACGACGCGGCCTTCTCTGATCAGCTGTTGTGCGAACTCGAGCGCCGCCGGATTTAGTCTGATTGCCGGAACGTTTGGCCGTTCGGCCGAAAAAGCGCAAGAAACAATGCACAGAAAAACTAGCGGCAGACGCAATTGCATCGGGGAAACGTTGACGATTTAATTACTAGCCAAGATGCGGCCTCAAATCCACGCCGAATTGGTGGCGGTCCGTGCCCAATTGGTCAATAGTTCGGTTCACAAAAGCGGGCTGTAGTTCAGCTTGGTAGAACGCTTGAATGGGGTTCAAGAGGTCGTGGGTTCAAATCCCGCCAGCCCGATGTATTCTCAAATCCCAAATCCCAAATTCCAAGTCCTAACATCCAGAAACTCCAAGCTTCAATTTCCAAGAAAGGTGTCTGCTCCTTTTTTGAAGATTAGCGATTGGGATTTCCTTGGAGCTTGGTTGTTGGGATTTGGAGATTCGCGCATGCGCGGCCCGTTTGCGGCAAGTGATCTCCAGCGGTAGCATGCGCGCTCATGCTCAGCGCCGGAATTGTTGGACTGCCGAACGTCGGGAAATCGACGCTGTTCAATGCCGTCACCCGGACGCACAACGCGCCCGCGGAAAATTATCCCTTTTGCACGATCGATCCCAATGTGGGCGTCGTCACGGTGCCTGATCCGCGGCTGGAAAGGCTCGGCCAGCTCTCGCATTCGAAAAAAATCGTGCCGACCGCGATCCAATTTGTCGATATCGCCGGCCTGGTGAAAGGCGCGAGCTCGGGCGAAGGACTCGGTAACCAATTTCTTAGTCACATCCGCGAAGTTGACGCGATCGTGCAGGTCGTGCGCTGCTTTGCCGACCCGGACGTCCATCACGTCAGCGCCACAATCGATCCGATTCGAGACATTGAAGTCATTAACACTGAGCTGGTGTTGGCCGATCTTGCGTCGCTCCAGAAGCGGTCCGACCGATTGCAAAAAGAAGTTCGCACCGGCGAGAAGAGCGCGAAAATCGAAAACGCCGTCGCCGAAAAACTTTTGCCGCATCTCGATTCCGGGAAACCGGCGATTATTGCGCCGCTTGAGCCCGAGGAAAAAATCGTGGCGCGAAATTTCTTTCTCCTGACTTCAAAGCCGACTCTTTTCGCCTGCAACGTCGCTGAGACCGATCTGGCAGCGGTGGCAAAGAATGATCAAACAAATGCCGCCGCGAAGTATGTCGATCTTGTCCAGGATTACGCGCAACATCATTTCGGAACGGAAGCGTTCGTAATCAGTGCCAGGATCGAAAGCGAACTTGCCGATCTGAGCGAGGAGGAAGCGCTCGAATATCTGCGCGGTCTTGGCGTTGAAGACAGCGGCGTTCATGCGCTCATTCGCGGGGTCTATCATTTGCTTGGCTTGCGAACATTTTTGACGACGGGTGAAAAAGAAACGCGCGCCTGGACTATTCACGCCGGCGAAAAAGCGCCCGCCGCCGCGGGTGCGATCCATTCCGATTTCGAACGCGGTTTCATCGCAGCGGAAACGATTGCCTATGACGATTTGATCGCGCTTGGCTCGTTCGCGAAAGCGCGAGAGGCCGGAAAGCTCCGGATTGAAGGCAAAGATTACGAAGTCCGCGACGGCGACGTGATGACGTTTCGGTTCAACGTGTGAGCTCTATCGCGCGACGTAAAGGATTCGGCCGCACTGTTCGCAGTTGACAATTTCCTTGCCGGCCTCCGCATCTTTCACCGTGGCGGTGGTCAATTTCATGTGGCAACCGGTGCAAACGCCATGCTCGACCGCGACGATGGCTGAGTCGCCCTTGCTCGCGAACAGGCGCTCGAACCGATTCAGCAAGTCCTCATCCATCGTTTCCGCCAATTCCTTCCGCTCCTTCGATAACTCCTGCAGGCGCGTTTCGAGTGCTTTCGATTTTTCGCCGAGATCGTTCATCTGTCGCGAGATCGAATCCTTGGTCGCACTGGCTTTCTTTTCGTCAGCCGTAACTTCAACCTTCAACTTGTCCCCCTGCTCCATCAGCTCGAGTTCCTGGTCTTCGAGCTTTCGAATCTCGTCTTCGTAACGCTGGATCTCGTGACCCATCGCCTGAAATTCGTCGTTCTTACGGGTCTGATACTGCTGGGTCCTCAAGCGCGCAATACTCTCGTTCCGCGTAGCGACGTCGAGCTCCAGCCTTTTGCGCTCGACCTCAACTTGTCGCGCCTTGTGCTTGATAGCCTCAAGGCTGGCGGCGCTTTCAGCGAGCTGCGATTCGAGATGTCTTCTTTGCAGCGGCAGATTTCTAATCTCGTTCTCGATTTGCCTGATCTTTTGCTGTCGATCTTGAAGGACGAGTAGTTGTTCCAGTTCAGCCTGCACGTGCGCTGAAGTTATTAAGTCGGCGAAGCGGCGTCAATCGCGCCGGCCACCTTTGGCCGCATCGATCGCGTTCAGCGCTTGTTCCGGTCGCGCGCGCACCGCGATGTTTTCGGTCAAGTTCACCCAGTGCACTTTGCCGCTCGCATCAACGTAAAACTCAGCTGGACGTGCGATGTCCGCGTTCTTTGGCCCGGCGCCGCGATGAAGAACATCGTAACGGCGAATGACTGCGGCGTCCGCGTCAGATAGAAGCGGAAAGGCGAAGCCCATTTTCTGAGAATGCCGCAGATTTATTTCGACGGAATCGACGCTGATGGCCGCGACATGCACACCGCGCCCAGTGAAATCCGAAAGGTGATTCTGAAAACTCCGCAACTCGGAGTTACACAGCGGTCACCAGTGCCCCCGATAAAAAATCAGGACCGCGCCGTTGGGCGAAAGCAGTTCGGTCAACGCCACTGACTTTCCGTTTTGATCGGGCAATAAGAACTCCGGCGCTTTTTCGCCGACGCGCGGCGCTTGTGCTGAAAGCGGGACCTGTCGAAGCACATAAAAAATCTCATAGGCAAAAAAAGCGAAGAGAAAAAGGCTGATCGTAGCGAAGAGCGATCCGAAAACTTTACCGCGATAAACTTGCGGCCGCCCAAAGGCGCGGAACAGACCGACCAGCAGCAGAGTGACGCCGATGCCGAACAACAAGAGATTCACCCACGGAAAATCGCGCGTGAAGGGGAACTGGGCGAAAAACTCGTATGTAAACAAGCCGCCAAGGACGATGATGAAGCCGATCCAGATCGGCCAATTCCATTTTCGCTTCATGTCGATCTTGCCGAACCCACGCGCAAGACCCATCGGTAAAGCACGAACGCGATGACTGCGAACGCGACTCCGCCGACGATGATTCCAGCGGTTTCGAATCCAGGACCGACCAGAGCGAGCGGCGCGGCTTTGCCCGAAAACACCACGACCGCGGAAAGGAGGACGCCGATAATGCTTTCGCCGACGATCAAGCCCGACGCAAGCAGCACACCGAGCTGTTTGGTCGCTTCGGGTTTTAGAGTGCGATTAGCCCGCTGATCGAAAAACCAGCCGGCGATCGCGCCAACGACAATCATTAGCGTGCTTTGCGTCGGCAAATAAATTCCCAGCCCGACTGCCAACGGAGGAATGCGCATGTGCTTTGTCGTGCGCGCGAGGATTTCGTCCAGCAAGATGATGCCAACTCCGATCAATCCGCCAATTCGGATCAGGCTCCAGTCGATATCGGCAGCGATGACACCTTGCGCCAACGACGAAATCAGGCCGGCTTGCGGCGCTGGCAGCGGATGCGGGCGCAATTCAGCGCCCGGGGCGCCGACAAATCCGTAAGCATGATTCACCAGATCCAGCACCGGCGGAATGACGAACGCACCTGCAATCACGCCGAAAATCAGCGCTACCTGCTGTTTCCACGGCGTCGCATCAACGAGCTGACCGGTCTTGAGGTCCTGGAGGTTGTTGTTCGCGATCGCGGCGACATTGAAAATTACCGCCGTCGTAAAAAGCGCGAACGCCATTAACGCTTTGCTGGCATCGGGACCAACGTACGGTTTCACGCCGATCACGAGAAGCAGCGCCGCACCAATCACGACCAGAATGCCAATTCCTGATAGCGGGCTGTTCGACGAACCAATCAGGCCCGCCATGTAACCGCAAACCGCCGACACGAAGAAGCTCATCAAAACGATGTAGGCAACGCCGCCGATGATGAGCGTCGGCAAATGCGCGCCCAGCCCGCTCGCATTTCCAAAATATCCGAGAAGCCATCCGATAGGCAGCATGCAAACCAATGTGACAAGGCCGACGATTCCAATCGGAATATCGCGTTCGGTAATTGGGAGCGTGTCGGCTTTGCCAGCCTTTCGCGCGCGAGATGCCGCCATCGCGCCTGCGAGGCCACTGGCAACAGGCTTTACCAGTTTCAGCAGCGTCCAGATCGCTGAGACACCAATCGCTCCGGCGCCGATGAAGCGCACTTTCGTGCTCCATGTTTTTTGTGCGAGCGTCGCGGCCGCCGTCGTGATATCGCCGGCCATCGCCGAAAAATGCGGGACTCCCCATCCCCAACCAATCAGCGTGCCGATGAGCATCGCGATTCCAACTGAAAGGCCAACCAAATGTCCGATCGCCAAAAGCGCGAACGAAAGAGAGAAATCATAACCGCTCACTGCGCCGCGCCTGCCGATCCGAAAAGTTTGCGCCACGTCAGCCGCGAAAATTTGCGTACCAACGATCACGGCAAACACCGCTGCAACGATCGATCCCCACAAAACGGCAAGCAGACCCGCGCGGCCGTGTTCGACCTCAGAAGCGTGCTCGGAGCCACCGCTGCTGCCGACCTTAAGCACTTCGGCGCACGCCACCCCTTCCGGGTACGGCAGGTCGGATTGCGTCACCAACGCCCGTCGCAGCGGAATGGAATACATCACTCCGAGAATTCCGCCGAGCGCGCAGATCCAAAACGAAGTCCAGAATGGGAACTCGGTCCAATAGCCGATCATGATCAAACCCGGCAGCACGAAAATGATCGACGACAGGGTGCCCGCGGCCGAGGCAACTGTTTGCACGATGTTGTTCTCCTGCACCGTGGCATCGCGGAAACCACGCAGCATAGCCATTGAAATCACTGCCGCCGGAATGGATGTCGAAAAGGTGAGCCCGGCCTTGAGTCCGAAGTAAACATTGGCCGCGGTGAAGACCAACGTGATGATGATTCCTATTATCAAACCGCGGACAGTAAGTTCGGCGCGCATATTCGCTTTGGATGTCGATCCTTGAAGAGCGGAGGATAGGGTGTAATCGTCAAAGGGGTCAAGATGACGTCCGTTCCATCTAGCACAAATCCTGATCGCCAACTAACGGCTGCTAAAATAGCCAAACGTGTTTTCTACGTAAACGACGCGTCCGCTGTCATCGACGTACGCACGGTACATCTCAGCAGCCTGACGGGCGCGATCTGCCTTACCGTAAATTTGATACGTTCGTCGCATTTTGGAGACATTTAGTTTCTTAGAATGCCACGGCGTCGGAATGATCGTTTGAAGATCGTACGACAAGTTCAGACGCTTCAGCAGTTCAAGAAACTGATCTTCCGGCATCGGGAGCTGAAACTTAACGCCTTGGCTTTCGTCAAAATGTCGGCTCGTCTGGTCCAGCTACGATTCCCGATCCCTCCATTTCGGGAAGTCGTTTCTGATACTCAGCAGCAACGCGTTTCCTATGTTCCTCCGCCTTATCGCGGGCCACCAGCATTAACGCCGTGAATGAAAACAAAAATAGGAACGGGAATCTAAGCATTCGGTCTCAATAAATTTCGACTGGCGAGCGCTTGCCGTCTTCCACGCTTCGCTGTTTGGCGCGTTCCTGGCCGAGAGTCGCGACACGCAATTGCCAGATCTCGTTGTCGATCTTGCGAAAGGCGGCTTCGGAAAATTTGTGAGGCGGCGCGATCTTTTTCTTGAACCGCGCAACGCTTGAAAGCGCGCGATCAATTTGCTCGCGCGGCAACGTGCCAAGGATCCGCTGCACGTTTTCGATCTCGGGAATACGATGACAAATCATCGTTAAATCATTTCCCGCACCGATGGCGAGACGAATTGTTTGTTCGAGGCTGTATCCATTCAAAATCGCGCCCATGTCGAGGTCGTCGGTCATAATCAATCCGTCGAAGGCAAACTCACTTCGAAGAAGATCGGTGATCACGCGACGCGATAAGCTCGCCGGAGTCTTCTGCGGTTCGAGCGACGGATACCAACCGTGACAAATCATCATACTGTCGACGCGATCGACAAATTTTCGGAACACTGCCAGCTCGTTTTGATCTAATTCTTCGCGGCTTCGATCGATCTTCGGCAGTTCGTAATGCGCGTCCGATTTCGCGGCCGAATATCCGGGAAAATGTTTGCCGCAGCTCGCGATCCCCTGCTTTCGCATCGCGTCGTTGAACGCGCCGGCATTGCGTGCCACCTGCTCGACCGTCTTTCCGTAACAACGGCCGCGCAACGAATTGTCCGCGTTGTCGTCGAAAGAAATGTCGAGGACCGGACAAAGATCCAGACTGAATCCGAAAACGCGCAATAAACGTCCAGTGATGTCCCCATGCCGGCGGATAAGATCGACATCGTCCTTGTCGCGTAACTGCTGCGCGTTCGGCGGCTCGCTCCCGATTAATCGCAAACGCGATACCCGGCCGCCCTCCTGATCGATGGTGATGATCGGTTCCGTTGAACTCAAATCGCGCAAGTCATCGATCAATTTGCGCAATTGGGGTGCGCTTTCGATGTTGCGTCCGAAAAGAATGAACCCGCCAGGCTGCACACGCCGGAACAATTCGGCGCTGGCGGCATCGAGTTCCTTCCCAGGAACACCACACAGTATCAGTTGACCGAGCGAACTGTCGTTCATAACTTCGCAACTTAGATGTCGATGCTGACGGTGCGAACGAAAAAGCGGTTGGAATGAGAAAAATCGGTATCTACGGCGGAACGTTCGATCCGATTCATCACGGCCATTTGATTCTTGCCCGACAAACGTGCGAAGAACTTGGGCTCGACCAATTGATCTTTGTTCCAGCCGCGCTATCGCCGTTCAAGAAAGTGGCGTGCGCAAGCGGCGAAGCGCGATTGTCGATGTTGCAAGCGGCCATTGAAGGCCAGGACGGATTTGCGGCTGACGACTGTGAATTAAAACGGCCGCCGCCTTCTTATAGCATCGACACCGTGCTGCAAATCCGCGAGCGCCAGCCGACGGGGGAACTATTTTGGTTGATTGGCGCGGACAACGTCGGCGGCTTAAGCAAATGGCATCGTTTCGAAGAACTGCAGGAGCTGGTGAAGTTCGTCGTGCTCGACCGCGCTTGCCGCGAAGAGAAACAACCTTATCCGGTTATTCGACGAAACATCGACATCTCGGCGACTGAAATCCGAAACCGAGTTGCATCCGGCCGCTCCATCCGCTATCTCGTACCACGGGCCGTGGAAGAAATTGTTCGCCGCGAAAATCTTTACCGGGAGTCAGCGACATAACCGCAAAACAGTTAGCCACGACCTGCGCCGAGCTTGCCTCGAACAAGAAGGCCGAAGAAATCGTCGTGCTCGATCTCGCCGGCATCTCCAGCTTCACCGATTTCTTCGTTATTTGCTCGGCAACGTCGGAGCCGCAACTCAAGGCCATCGCCAACGAGATTGAGACTCGATTACTAGATGATCATAATCTGCGCGCCGCCGCGATTGACGGCTTCCCGGCGAGTCAATGGATCGTCCTCGATTATCTCGAAGTCGTCATCCACATCTTCCATCGCGACAAGCGCGCGTTTTACTGTCTGGAAGATTTATGGGGCGACGCGCCACAGGTCGCGTGGGAAGCGGCCGCGGCCAGCGCCAGCTGAGTTAACTGATCCGCCAATTATTTTGCTGAAGGCGAAGGCGTAACGCTCGCATCACCGGCTTGCGGCGATTTCACGTCCATCAGCTCCACTTCGAAAATCAGGGGCGAATTCGGTGGAATTCCCGGTCGACCTTGCTCGCCGTAGGCGAGATTCGCCGGGATGAAAAGTTGGAGCTTGGAGCCGACCTTCATCAACTGGAGGGCCTCGGTCCAGCCTTTGATGACACCGCTAACTGGAAACACTGCCGGTTGACCGCGTTTATAAGAACTGTCGAATTCAGTTCCATCCGTCAACGTGCCGCGGTAATTGACCGTGACGGTGTCGCCACTTTTCGGCTGCGCGCCACTGCCTTCTTTCAATACTTTGTACTGCAAACCGCTCCCAGTCGTTTTGACACCTTCCTTTGTTTTGTTTGCGGCGAGAAATTTTTCCGCCTCAGCCGCATTCTTTTGAGCGGTCTCCGTTAGTTTTTGTTGCATATCTTTTTCGAATGCCGTCAATGTATCCCTGACTTCCTGCTCACTCAGGAGCGGTTTTCTGCCGGACAGAGCGTCTTTGAATCCGGCCGTGAACGCGTCCTGGTTCACATCGACATTCTGCCGTTTGAAATTAAAACCAACGTTGAGGCCGATGGCGTAGCTGGCCTTGTCTTTTAAATCTTTTAACTGAGGCGGTTTTTCTTCCGCTAACACGCTGACTGCGAAGGACAAAGCAACGGCGCTAAGTAGAATAGATTTCATAAATTGAGATTGCGAATGTGATTGCGCTTTAATCTGGAACAGCGCAGAAAGTTGCAACGCTAGTGGAGAAACCGCGCTCGTCAACCCAACATCACACCGGCCGCATTTGCGCGGTTTGCCTCCTCTTTATTTCACTCGCCGGAGCCGGCTGGGCCGCGGAACCGGTTCGAATCTCCGACGCTGACGCGCTTCGAATCGGGAAAAAGATTTGGCAAAATGAAAGTAACGGCACCATGGCCGGCCTTACCGCCTGGAACGCCGGGGAAAATTTCGCTTCCCTTGGAATTGGTCATTTCATTTGGTATCCCCAAGGCGTGCACGGTCCGTTCGATGAAAGCTTCCCAAAACTCCTCGCGTTCGCACGCGAACGGGGCATCGCAATTCCCGCGTGGCTCAACCAATCCTCCGCCTGTCCATGGAACTCGCGCGCCGAATTTTCCGGCGCGCAGAATTCCGAGCGAATGCGCGAACTTCGGCAATTTTTATCGCGGACAATCGATCTTCAGGCGCAATTCATGGTTGCGCGTTTGCAACAATCGCTCGCCAAGATGCTCGACGAAGCCGCGCCGGTGGATCGTGCCAATGTAGAGCGCCAGTTTGCGCGCGCGGCGAGCACCCCGCACGGCTGTTATGCACTGGTCGATTACGTGAACTTCAAAGGCGAAGGCGTTTTGCACACCGAACGTTATCGCGGCGAAGGCTGGGGATTACTGCAAGTGCTCGAACAAATGCACGGCAGCGAAAATGGTCCGAGCGCCGCGCGCGAATTTTCGAGTTCCGCGGCTGCAATGTTGCGTCGCCGCGTCCAGAATTCGCCGCCGGAACGACACGAGGCCCGTTGGTTGCCGGGCTGGCTCAATCGCGTTCACAGCTATAGCGAAAATTCATGAAACGAGTTTGCCTGACAACAACCATCGTCGTGGCAGCGGTCGCGCTCGCCGGATTAGCCAGAGCGCAATTGTTCGGGCCGAAAATGAAGAAACCCGGCGAGCTGATTCAAAAGCAAGCGCCGATGAAGGTGAACCAAGACCTGCTTAAGCAAGCGACGCCGGAAAATACCCGCATCGTGGTTTCCATTCCAAAACAGCGCGCTTATCTCATGATTGGTGAGGAAATCGTCGCGAACGCGCCGGTTTCATCCGGCAAACGGGGACACGAATCGCCACGAGGTCACATGCGCGTGCTTGAGAAAGATCCAAATCATCATTCAACTTTGTATGGTGATTTTGTCGACGGTTCTGGTCGTATCGTTCGCGGCGGTGTCAGCGCCCGAATTGATTCGGCGCCGAGCGGCACCCATTTCGCCGGCGCGGCGATGAAATGGTTTCTTCGATTGACCGAAGACGGCGTCGGAATGCATATCGGGATTCTGCCTGGCTATCCGGCGTCTCACGGTTGCATTCGCGAGTCAGTCGACGGCGCGAAATTATTTTACGATCATGCCAAAGTCGGAACGCCGGTCGATGTCGGCGATTTTTAAATCAGCTTTCGCCGTAGCATTTCAAACGCGGCCTGCGCGACAAGTTGTTTAAACGTCTCGCGGTCGCTTGGAAAAAATAGTTTCTTAGCCTTCGTGTTATTGTCGTCTGCGAGCGCGACGTAAACGGTGCCGACCGGTTTCCCCTCCGAACCGCCACTCGGCCCGGCAACTCCGGTCGTCGCCAGCGCATATGTCGATCCGGCGCGCTTCCGCGCGCCCACAGCCATTGCTCCTGCGACCTGTTCGCTAACAGCGCCTCGCTCCTTTATTAATTTCGGATCGACTCCGAGCATGTCGATCTTGCCCTCGTTCGCGTAACAAATATATCCCGCGAGCAAGACCGCGGAGGCACCGGCCACGTTCGTAATCCGGTTCGCAAGTAGTCCGCCAGTGCAGGACTCAGCAATTGCCAGCGTTTGGTTTTTCTTTGTCAGCAATTTGACCAGTACGTCCTCGAGTGCTTCATCCCTGGCAGTGAAAATCGCGTCGCCGAGCTGCGCGCGAACGATTTGATCGGCCTGATCAAGCGCGGCGCGCTCGCCGATGATTCGCACATCCACTTCGCCCGGTCGCGCGCAGTAACCGAGCTCGACTCCCGGAATCGCGAGAATCTTTGTGCCAATGGCTTCTTCGATCAACGATTCGCCCATGGACGCAATCTTATAAAACCGGCGCTCAAATCGCGGCGGACCTTTGACGATCGAACGCAAGATCGACCTCACCGAGTCACGAAATATTGGTTGCAGCTCGCGCGGTGGACCTGGCAGAAGAAAGATGTGCGGCGAACGAGTCTTCGGGTTGATGTCCGCTTTCAAATACAATCCCGACGCGCTTCCGTTTTCGTTTGGGAGAATTTGTGCGCCGACCGGGACTTGAGCCTGCCGTGCAATGCTCGAGACCCATTTCAAGCCGCGCGCTTTAAGCCGCTTCTTCAGCGATTCGATCAGCTCGGCGTCCTCGCGCAATTCCAATCCGAGCAACTCAGCAGTGACGTCGCGAGTAATATCGTCGCTCGTTGGACCGAGCCCGCCGGTCACAAAGATGATTTCCGCGCGCGAAAATAATTCCTGAAGCGTTTCGCCGATTGCCGGCCCGTCTCCAACGGTTCTTCGTTCCGCAATCCGCAATCCAACTGAAAAAATCTCGCGCGCAATGAAAGCCAGATGTGTGTCGTGCACATCGCCCGCCAGAAGCTCGGTGCCGGTGTTGAGAAGGATCGTCCTCATCGAGTTGCAGAAACTCAACGCGAACACAGCAAACGTCCAACCCGCCTTTGCTCGGGACGGGCTCCGCCGTGGCGAGCGTCGAAGGCTCAATCGCCAATTTGTAGCCGTCGCGCTCTGCGCGACGCAAGCCACGGCGCGCTTCGCAGAGCTAAGCGGCGTCTTTGTCCTGCTTCTTGCGAATCAGCGGGAGTTTTTTGCCCTCGACCACGGCGCGATTGATTGTGACTTCGGCTATATCTTCCCGGCTCGGCACGTCGTACATGATGTCGAGCATGATCCGCTCAAGCATCGAACGAAGCGCGCGGGCGCCAGTGCCTTTCGTGACCGATTGCGCGGCGAGAGCGCGCAACGCGTCCTTCGTCACGGTCAGGCGCACGCCTTCCATCGAGAACAGCTTGGTGTATTGCTTGATCATCGCGTTTTTGGTCTCGGTCAGAATCGCGACCATTTCCTCTTCCGTCAGCGCGTCGAGCGAGCTAACCACCGGCAAACGACCGATAAATTCCGGAATCATCCCGAACGCTAGCAAATCTTCCGGCTCGACGTGACGAACCGCTTCTTTGCGCAACGCTTCCTCCACTTCGAGCGTCGGACTGCTGAAGCCCATTGTTTTTTGGCCGATCCGTTTTTGCACGATCTTATCCAAGCCAACGAACGCGCCGCCGCAGATGAACAAAATTTTCTCAGTATTGACCTGGATGTATTCCTGGTGTGGGTGTTTCCGGCCGCCTTGCGGCGGAACGTTGCAAGTGCTGCCCTCGAGAATTTTCAGCAACGCCTGCTGCACACCTTCCCCCGATACGTCGCGCGTGATCGAAACGTTGTCGGTCTTGCGGCCGATCTTGTCGATCTCGTCGATATAAACGATCCCGATCTCGGCGCGCTTCACGTCGTAATCCGCGTTTTGCAACAAACGCAGGATGATGTTCTCGACGTCTTCGCCTACGTAGCCCGCTTCCGTCAGCGTAGTCGCATCCGCGATGCAGAATGGAACATCGAGAATCCGGGCAAGCGTTTTCGCCAGAAGCGTTTTGCCGGAACCCGTTGGTCCGATTAAGAGAATATTGCTCTTCTCGATTTCAACTTCGGCCAATGGGTCCGGTTGAAACGCCGCCGAAGAATCCGTCGACGGAGCGCTTTGCAAGACGCGTTTGAAATGATTGTGCACCGCTACGGACAGCGTTTTCTTGGCGACGTCCTGCCCAATCACATACTGATCGAGCATGCGGCGGATCTCCTGCGGTTTCGGAACCCGAATGTTGGAAGACTGCCGTCGCGCGTCCTCGTTCAGTTCCTTGTCGAGAATGCTTTTGCAGACGTTGATGCAACTGTCGCAGATATAAACGCCAGGGCCGGCGATCAACTTGCGCACCTCGGCGTGGCTCTTGCCACAGAACGAGCACATGGTGAGGTTGGTCGCGCGCGCCATATTTGCCCTTAAAAAAGCAGCTTCTATTCCTCCGATTTGCGTCCGGAGCCTCGTTCTGGCTGGTCGACCGAATGGGCGCCGTCGAGTCCTTTCACTTCCTTGCGAGATTTGATCACTTCGTCAACCAAGCCGTAGGACTTCGCCTCCGCCGCCGACATGTAGTAATCGCGGTCTGAATCGAGCCGCACCTGCTCCTCGGGCTTGCCCGTGTGCTGAGAAATGATTTTGATCAACCGCTTCTTCAACTTGAACATGTAATCGACCTGGCGCTCGACATCGCTGGCCGCACCTTGCGCCCCGCCGGAGACCTGGTGAATCATGATGTCGGAATTCGGCAGCGCAAACCTTTTTCCTTTTGTTCCGGCGCAAAGCAGAACTGCCGCCATGCTCGCAGCCATACCGAGGCAATACGTCGTCACGTCGCAGGTCAAAAATTGCATCGTGTCATAAACGGCAAGACCGGACGTCACATTACCGCCGGGCGAATTGATGTAGATGTTGATGTCTTTCTTCGAGTCTTCCATCTGCAGAAAAAGCAACTGCGCGATCACGAGGTTCGCGATGTGATCATCAATCGGCGTCCCGACGAAAACGATGCGGTCCTTCAGTAAGCGCGAATAAATGTCGTAACTGCGCTCGCCGCGGCCAGTTTGTTCAACCACCATCGGCACCAGCACTGATTGGGAACGATTTTCTCTAAGTTCACTCATTTCTTCGCAGTTTGTTCTTACGAAACCGGCTGGACGCTAACATTCGCCTTTAGGAAATCAAGAGTCTTGCCGAGAAGAATCTGTTCCGCGAGCGCGTTAACTCCATCGTGTTCTTCGAGTTCCTTCCGCATCTTATCGCCGGAAATATTGTAATGCTGCGCTTCCTGCCGGATGCGAAGATCGACATCTTCCCGCCTGACTTCGATCTTTTCCTGCTCGGCAATGCGCTCGAGAATGAAATTCGTTTTCAAGCGGTGATGCGCGACACTGGCCGCGGTCTCGATCAGTTCCTTTTCCTTGTCCTTCAGCATTTCGTCGGGAATCCCGCGCGCCCGATTTCTCTGCACCAATTCAGCCAGCGCCCGTTTGGTCTCGTTGCGAAGCAAACTCGGCGGCAAATCGAACTGAATCTTCTCATGTAAATATTTCACGATCTGCGCCTCCTTCGCGCGCTCGAGTTCATGCTCTTTCTCATGCTCGAGATCGTGTTCGATCGTGTGACGAAGTTCGGCCAGCGATTTTCCAGGCAGCAGTTTGTTCGCAAACGCATCGTCCAACGCCGGCAAAACTTTTTCTTTGATCTCGTGCAGTGTGACCGTGTAGCTCGCCTGTTTCCCGGCCAATTCCTTGACTAGAAAATCCGCCGGAAGATCGACAGTCACCGTCCGCGTTTCGTCCCGTTTTCGACCCACGATCTGCTCGCAAAATTTCGGCAGAAAATTGTCCGCCGCCAAATGCAGCCAGAATTTTTTCCCGCCGTGCAAATTCTTGCTCGCCTGCGGCGCAACTTCGCTGATCGGTTTGCCATCAACTGTTCCTTCAAAATCAATCACCACAAAATCTTCAATCTGCGCGGCGCGCTCAGGAACCTCGACAAAGTCCGCCGTTTGTTCGCGCAAACGTTCCAGTGTCGCGTCGATCTCGGGCTCCGTTACTTTCGTGTCCGGCAATTCGACCGGAATATTTTTGTAGTTGGGCAATTTAAACTCCGGCGCAGTAACCACAGTCGCTTGGAACCGCATCGATTTGTCTTCGCCGAAATGGACCCCTTCCAAGTTCGTCAGCGAAGCGACCCGCAATTGTTTCTGTTCGATCGCCTCACGATAACTCTTGGAGACGAGCTTCTTTGTAACTTCGTCCTGAATTTCCTTCCGAAAGCGTTTGTCGATCACCGCCCGTGGCGCTTTGCCCGGCCGATAACCGGGAATTTTCGCGAACCGCGCAAAACTGTTGGCAATCGTGTCCCATTCCTTCGAGACTTCGTCCGGCGGCAATTCGATCTTTAGAGTCGAGATCGATTCCGGTTTTTTTTCCACTTGAACTTTCATCGGGAGCACGACGTTACCGGCGCACAATGCCCTGTGCAAATTACACGGCTATTTCTTATTGAATTTTGTGAGCTGCGAGAACGCGCATTGCCAGCGGCCGCCTTGCTTCACAAAAACATCTGTCGCCCGCTCGCGCGTTGTGAACTCTTGTCCCGCGAATTTCCCCTTCGTCGGCGTCGGTGCGGTGACGACCGCGCTATCTCCATAAGTGCGGACGTTCATATCGTCGGACTCCATCATCTCATGAGTTAAAGCGCCCGATTTGATCACGCCAAGAAAATGCGCTTTGTCGATAATGCTCCCTTCCGGATCGATGATGACCCAATCATCGGCCAGGAATTTTCCGATCGCCTCGGCATCGTTTGCGACAACTGCCTGCTCAAAGTCTTTTTCCAAATTAATGAGTTCTTCCGTCCCGTCATTGCTCTTCATCTGACACGACACAGTAAACGCGAACATTGCTAGAATCAGCAGACGTTTCATTCGTTCTTCCAATTCAGAAGCTGATTTGTTTGCCGCGCACGTAAACGGCGTGCATCTGTCGAAATCCAAACCAATAGGCAACCTCGCGATAATCCTCGCAGTCAAATACGGCGACATTCGCCGCCTTACCCGCCTCCAACGTACCGATCGCATCGCCGCGGTTTAGTGAATACGCCGCGTTGATTGTCGACGCCGTAATCGCTTCAGCCGGCGACATTTTCATTTGCGTGCATGCCAGCGACAGAACCATCGGCATCGACGGAGTCGGCGCCGAGCCCGGATTGAAATCGGTCGCGAGCACGACCGCTAATCCGGCCTCAATCATCTCGCGAGCGCGCGGATACGATGTCGATCCAAGCGCATAAACAGATCCCGGCAGCAAAACCGGCTGCACGTTTGCTGTTTTCAACGCGGCTATCCCCTGCTCGTCGGTTTTCTCCAAGTGGTCTGCCGTCGCGGCGCCGAGTTCCGCCATCAACTTCGCGCCGCCAGAATTCGTCAACTGGTCGACATGGCCACGCAGTTTGAGTCCAAGCTTCTTTGCCGCAGTCAAAATTTTCCGCGACTGCTCGACGTCGAAATAGCCGCGCTCGCAAAATACATCGCAAAACTCGGCCAACTTTTCTTTCGCAACGCGCGGCAGCATTTCGTTGATCACAAGATCGACATACTCGCCGGCGGAACGGTCGCGCGGGACCGCGTGAGCCCCGAGAAATGTCGGCACAACTTCGAGCGGCGTTTCCTGATTCAACCGCTGCATCACGCACACAATCTTAAGCTCGTCGTCGAGTGTGAGTCCGTAGCCCGATTTCGCCTCAACGGTCGTCGTGCCGCATTTCACAAACCATTCGGCATGCTTCGTCGCCTGCGCGAAAAGATCGGCCTCGCTCGCCGCACGCGTTTTCTCCACCGTTGACCAAATTCCACCGCCGGCCTTGGCAATTTGTTCGTAGCTTTCGCCACGTGCTCGGCGCTCGAAATCGTCCAGTCGATTTCCCGCGAAAACTAGATGGGTGTGCGCATCGACAAATCCGGGAAGCACAAGCCGCCCGCCGAGATCGATAATCTCCGCGTCACGCGCTGCCTCTTCGATTTCGTCGCTCGCACCGACGATGTCGATCTTGCCGTCGCGAATAAGCAGTCCGCCGTCGCGAATGATTCCAAGCCCGGACAATTCATTGCCAATGCGCGGACGTTGCGGGCCCGCCAGCGTGACGAGCTCAGCCGCGTGAAGAAGAGCGAGAGACTTCAAGTCAGTTTGCTCTGCACGATCTGATCGATCTTCTTGAACTCGGACTCTGAATCTGCCTGCAGCTTACGGACTTTCTTCTGTAGATCAGATTTGAACTTTTCATCCTGCAGCGCTGCGAGATTGATCCGAACATTTAACGCTGCGCCATCGATGCACGCGCGAGTGGCGCAAATTCCGACGCCCACATCTGAAATCGAGTTCGGATTCCCCTTCTCCGCCATTTCCGCCAGCAGCTCGTAAGATTTTGATGAGGTCTCCATCACTTTCAACGGAATCTCCGCGGCGTATTTGGTCGCCGATTCAATTGCGGTTGTGCGCGCAGCTTTTTCCTCGGCCGATTGCTTCGGGAGTGCGAACGCGTCCATCACTTTGTTGAAAGCTGCGGTGTCTTCGTCCACCAGTGCGAGCAGTTCGTCTTTGAGTTGCTGCGCTTTTACCGCCCACTTGCTGAAATATTCGAGCTTATCGTCCCAACCGCGTTTTCCGGCCGACAGGTTCGCCACCATCCCGCCAAGCGACGCGCCGAGGGCGCCCATCAGCGCCGCGACCGAGCCGCCGCCTGGCGCGGGCGAATCGCTCAGGGTCTCATTGCAAAACTCGCGCAGATTCATTTTCACCAGGGATTTCGAATCGGATTCAATCTTCAATTCAATCACTTTTTCTTTCGGATCGAAATGTTTCAATTCGCTCAAGCCCATCGAGCGGATTGCGATATCGATCAGCTCTTCCTCCGAAACGCCTTCCGACCATTTCTGTTTCCGCAAAAAATAACGGCCCGCGTCAGTGAGACATTTCTTGGGAACCATGCCGACAATTTCAGAGCCGGTGACACGGAGGCCGCGTTTGCTCGCTGCTTCTAAGCAGGCATCGAAGGCCGCGTGCAACGGCGTGTCTTCGATGTTCGTCAGATTCATCGACACCTGGGCGATGCCATATTCCTTCACAAACCAACCGATCGCCTTCACGTGTTTCAACATTCCTGGAACGCGGACCGGCTCGCCGTTTGCATCGAGAACCTTTTTCCCCGAAGGCGTGCCATCTTCCGTTTTGAACCTTCCTTGTTCGCGAACATCGAACGCGACCGAGTTGGCCCGCCGCACGGATTTCGTGTTCAGGTTGGCGTTGTAAGCGACGAGAAATTCTCGCGCGCCGATCGCGGTCGCGCCCGCTTTCTCATTTACCTTCGCCGGACCAAAGTCTGGTTTCCATTCAGGCTTTTTGATTTTTTCGGCAAAACCTTCGTATTCGCCGGCGCGAATGACCGCGAGATTCGATCGCGACTTATCTTTCGCTGCCTTCTCGTAGAGATAAACGGGGATCTTCAATTCTTCGCCGACACGCTTCCCCAACCTGCTGGCGCATTCGATCGCTTCTTCCCAACTGACGTTGCTCACCGGAATGAACGGGCAAACATCGGTCGCGCCCATCCTCGGATGCGCGCCCTTGTGCTTGCGCATGTCGATCAATTCCGACGCTTTCTGAATCCCGCGAAAGGCCGCCTCCACCGCTGCTTCCGGACTCCCGACAAAAGTCACTACTGTGCGATTCGTCGTCGCGCCAGGATCGACATCGAGCAGCGAAACGCCGTCCGCCGACTTAATGGCATCGGTAATTTGCCGAATTATCTTCTCGTCGCGCCCTTCCGAAAAATTCGGCACGCACTCGATTAGTTTTTCCATGCTCAATCGCGCGGCTTTGGCAGCATCGGGGTGTCAATCTTCTGTTTCGCCGCGAAATCGATAGCGCGCGAGTAACCGGCGTCTGCGTGGCGGAGAACGCCCATTCCGGGATCGCTGGTCAAGACACGTTCGAGACGGCGCTTGGAGTTATCGGTGCCGTCGGCGACGACGACCATTCCTGCGTGTTGCGAGTAACCGATGCCGACGCCGCCGCCATTGTGAATCGAAATCCAGGATGCGCCCGCCGCGGTGTTGATGAGCGCGTTAAGCAACGGCCAATCAGCAATGGCATCGCTACCGTCGATCATTCCTTCGGTTTCGCGATTGGGCGACGCGACCGATCCGGCGTCGAGATGATCGCGTCCGATCACAATCGGCGCCTTGATTTCGCCGCGTTTAACAAGCTCGTTCATGGCGACACCAAATTCAGCGCGCTCACCGTAGCCAAGCCAGCAAATCCGGGCGGGTAATCCTTGAAAATGGATTCGCTCTTTTGCGAGTTTCATCCAGCGCGCGAGCGTTTGGTTTTCAGGAAACAATTCGAGCGCGAGTTTGTCGGTGCGCGCGATGTCCTCCGGTTCGCCGCTCAATGCGACCCAGCGAAACGGACCCCGACCTTCGCAAAAAAGAGGACGAATGTATTCCGGAACGAAACCGGGAATATTGAATGCGTTCTTAACACCGGCTTTCTGCGCCTGCGCGCGAATGTTGTTGCCGTAATCAAACGTGACCGCGCCTTTCTTTTGCAACGCGAGCATCGCCTCGACGTGAACCGCCATGGACTGCATCGCGCGCTCGATGTATTCGTCCGGATTCTTTCTCCGCAACGCGAGCGCGTCCTCCAGCTGCATTCCGTGCGGCACATAGCCGTTGAGCGCGTCATGCGCGCTTGTTTGATCGGTCAGAACATCGGGAACGACGCCGCGCTTCACAATTTCCGGTAAAACATCGGCACAATTGCCAACCAGCCCGACCGAAATCGATTGTCGATCTTTGCGCGCTGTTTCGATCAACTTCAACGCGTCCTCGAGCGAGCGCGCGATCTTATCACAGTAACCGCTCTTCAGTCTTTTCTCGATTCGCACCGGATCTACTTCGACGCCGAGAAAAACGGCGCCGTTCATGGTAGCGGCAAGCGGTTGCGCGCCGCCCATTCCGCCGAGACCGCCGGTTAAAACAAATTTTCCTTCGAGCGAGCCGCCGAAATGTTTTCTTCCGGCGGCGGCGAAGGTTTCGTACGTGCCCTGCACGATTCCCTGGCTGCCGATGTAAACCCATGAGCCGGCAGTCATTTGGCCGTACATCGTCAGTCCGAGACGCTCGAGACGGTTGAACTCGGCGTAATTGTTCCATTGTCCAACGAGATTCGAATTCGCGATCAGAACGCGCGGCGCTTCGTCGTGCGTTCGAAATTTTCCGACGGGCTTGCCTGATTGAATGAGCAAAGATTCGTCGTTTTTCAATTCGCGGAGCGAGCGGACGATCGCGTCAAATGCATCCCAACTCCGCGCCGCCCGACCGGTCCCGCCGTAAACGATGAGCTGGTCCGGATTCTCTGCGACGTCCGGATCGAGATTGTTCATGAGCATCCGCATCGCGGCTTCCTGATGCCAGCCTTTGCAACTCAAGTTGCTCCCGCGCGGCGCGCGAATGGTCCGAGCCGGACTGGCGGATCGTTTCCCGCTCATAAATTATCGAATGCGCCGGCGCGAATCTTCTGGGCCACTCGCGCGATGTCGCCTGAGAGTGCCCGATCTGCTGTCAGCGGTTTGGCGACTTCCCTAACGAGTTCGAACGCGCGTTCGACACCTTTGCCGGCGCGCAACGGGTGGCGGTGTTCAAGCGCTTCGGCGCCGGCGAGCAATTCGATCGCGAACAAATTCTCGGCAAGATCGACAATCGACCGCAATTTGAGCGCGCTGGTCATGCCCATCGACACGTGGTCCTCTTTGCCACCCGAAGTGGGCACGTTGTCGACGCTGGCGGGATGTGCAAGCACACGCGCTTCGTTTAACAGCGAGGCCGCAGCGACATGCGCAATCATGAAACCTGATTCCAAGCCTGCGTTGCGCGCCAGAAATGCCGGCAGCCCTTCGCTTTTGTCCGGATTCACCAGTCGATCGATGCGGCGCTCGCTGATGCTCATGAGATCGGTGAGCGCAATCGCGGCATAATCGAACGCGAGCGCGAGCGGCGCGCCGTGAAAATTTCCACCGGAGACGACGTCGCCGCTGTCAGCAAACACGAGTGGATTATCGGTCGCCGATGCAGATTCGACCGACAAAATCTGTTCGCAATGAGCGAGAACGTCACGGACCGCGCCGTGCACTTGCGGCATGCAACGCACGCTGTAGGCGTCCTGGACGCGCGGATCATCTTTGCGATGCGATTCTCGAATCTCGCTTTCCTGCAAGAGCGAGTTCAAGTGAGCAGCAACCGCTTTTTGCCCGGGATGTGGACGCGCTTCTTGCAGACGTGGATCGAACGCAGCCGGCGTGTCGCGCAAACCTTCGAGCGTCATCGCGCCGGCAACATC
>QHRF01000045.1 GCA_003220055.1 Verrucomicrobiota bacterium
GCGCTGCCGGGCGTGAAAGCCTGCGCGATCACATTTTCGGATGGTTTGAGTTTGGCCGGAGAACTGCCGGAGGAAATCGCGGTGGACGGTTTGTCCGCGATGGCGCCGGCGCTGGTGGAACGGATTGCCCAGCATGTCCGCGAGACGAAGATCGGTTCGCTCGTGGCCGTAACCCTGTATGCGAGCAGATCGGCGGTCAGTTTCTTTGCGCAAGGAAATATTTGCCTGACGGCGCTCCATGCCGAGGGCTCATTGCTGCCGCAGACCCGGACCCAAATTGCGGAACTGGTAGAAAAACTTTCGCGCATTTACGCGCAATCGGAGACCCCACATGTCGATCATTAATTACGCCAGCCGCGAGATTCAGTTCAAAATCGTTTATTACGGTCCGGCGTTATGCGGCAAAACCACGAACCTCAGTTATATTCATCAGCGAATTAATCCGCTGAATCGTGGCGACCTGGTCTCGCTTGCGACTGCTACCGAGCGAACGCTCTTTTTCGATTTTCTCCCGCTGAACGCGGTCGTAATCAAAGGCTTCGTTACTAAATTTCAGCTCTACACCGTTCCCGGCCAGGTCATTTACAACGCCACCCGGCAACTCGTTTTACGGAGCGTGGACGGGATTGTTTTCGTGGCCGATTCGCAGTGGGAGAAAATGGAGGAGAACGTCGAGAGCTTCAAAAATCTCAGCGACAACCTCGCGCTCCAAAACATGGCGCTCGACGAGGTGCCATGCGTGCTCGAGTACAACAAGCGCGACCTTCCGAACATCGCGCCGCCAAATTACATGGAATATGTCTTGAACAACCGAAAGAAACGGTTGCAAAGCTTTGAAGTGATTTCGAGCACGGGACAGAACGTGTTCGCCACGCTCAATGCGGTCTCGCAGGTCTTGCTCCACAAATTCAGCAAGCACAGCCAAACGCCCCAACGTGAGCCGTTGCCGGTCGCGATTCCGGTGGAGCCCAGCGCACCCGAGACCCAAAGACTTCCCGCATGAACGCGATCCCGGTTTTAACAATCGAAGATGTAGCGACGCTTGACGGCGTGCTCGGTGATTTTTTGAAAAAGACCGAGTCCGATTTGACGGTAGTGATTGACCGCGGCGGTAATGCCATTTCGCAGTGCGGCAATATGGACGTCATGGACGTGACCGTGATCGCAGCGCTCGCTGCCGGCTCGTTTGCGGCCACCCGCGAACTCGCCCGGCGCATTGGCGAAGTGGAGTTCAATGCTCTCTATCATCAGGGTAACGGCAACCACATCTTCATGAATTCGGTCGATGACGAAACGATCATGATCACCGTCTTCGGTTCGCGCACGACGGTGGGATTGGTGCGCTTTTATTCAACCGCCACCGCCCAAAACGTCGCCGCTGTTCTGAAACTGCTGCGCCGGACATCGCATGGACTTTCTTTCGACGCGAAAGACATATCGGCAGCGCCGGTTTTTGTCGATCATCCCTAAGCGTTTCGACGGTTGATTGGAGGGACACGCGCCGTCGTGTCCCATAATTCAGGCGCCGACCCCGCCTTCGCCAAATGCCAGTCCGGCTCGGACCTTCGGCGTGGCAGCCAGCGCGGCGCCCTCCAGGATTACAAAACAGAAAGGGACGGACCTTTCGATCCGCCCCCTCCCTGCCTACGAGCTTCTCCTAGCTCTTGTCTTGGGAAATCAATGTCCTGATTGGTTTTGTGAGACCACTTCGTTCAGTTTGAAGATGGGCAGAAACATCGCGATCACGATACCGCCGACGATGAGACCCAGGAAAACGATCAACATTGGTTCAATCAAAGAAGTCAGCGCGTCGAGCATCGCTTCGATTTCTTCGTCCCAGAAATCGGCCATTTTCTCGAGCATGGTGTCGATCTTGCCGGTCGCTTCACCCGCCGAGACCATGCGAAGGAGCATGGGCGGGAAAATCGATTTCTTCGACATCGCAACCGAGAGGTTGTCGCCTTTTTCGACATCTTCGCTCACAGATTTGATGCTGGTCTCGATGACGTGATTCCCGGCCGTTCCGCCGACGATATCGAGCACTTCCAAAATCGGGACGCCGCTGCGGATAAGCTGGGCGAACGTGCGTGCGAAGCGCGACATGCAAATCTTGTGCACGAGCGGACCGAACACCGGCAGCTTCAGTTTCCAGCGATCGGCGAGTTGCTTGCCGCGCGTGGAACGCAGAAAGGTTCGGATCCCGAAAATCAGAGAACCAATTCCGACCACGAGGAAATACCACTCGCTCCGGACAAAATCGGAGACGTCGATCAGGAACTGAGTTGGGGCCGGGAGCTTGGCGCCGAAATCCTTGAAAATCTCACCAAAGATGGGCACGACGCGGACAATAAGAAATGTCGTGATCGCGAATGCGATGCAAACCACGATGACCGGATAGGTCATGGCCGATTTGACCTTTTTCCGCAGCCGGGCGCTGGCTTCGAGAAAACCGGCAAGGCGCTCCAAGATTTCCGCGAGCAAACCGCCGCTTTCGCCGGCTTTCACCATGCTTACGAAAAGTCGGTTGAACACGCGGGGATGTTTCGAGATCGACTCGTGAAATGTTTCTCCGCCTTGCACGCGTGTGGTTACGTCACTGACCACGTGGCGCAGACTGCGCTGGCGTTTGGGATCGCACTGGTCGTAAAGCGCGGTTAATCCTTGAACCAGCGAAATGCCGGCGTCGATCATGGTCGCGAGCTGGCGGGTAAAGAGGACAAGGTCCGTTTCTTTGACCGTCCAGGTTTTCTTGCGGGAGCGGCCGGCGACAGCTTTCTTTTGGAGCGACAAAACCATCAGACCCCGGCTCATTAGGCTGGTGACGGCGTTGTCTTCGTTCAGGGCGTCTTGAATGCCGGAGACGATGCGGCCGGAGGCGTCTCGGGCTTGGTAGGCAAAGGTGATCATTTTATAATTTTTATAACGAGTCAAGCACCTATAGTGCCACCGCCTTGCTCAACCCCCCAGTTTCAGGCACTCTCCCACCGTGCCTGCGCCCGATTTACATCACCTTTTGCCCGGACTCTGGCTCTGGCAAACCTATGATTCCTCCGTAAAAGCTGATCTCTCTTCCAGCGCCATCCTCATCGGCAGCGGCGTTTACATTGTCGATCCGATTGCCCTGGCCGATGACGAGTTGCGACAGCTTTCCGAGGCCGCACCGATAGCCGGAATTGTCGTTACCAACGCCAATCATGCACGCACCAGTTCGGCGTATTCGGACCGCTTTTCAGTCCCAATCTGGGCAAATCCTCGCAGCTTCCCCGATTTGAAACCGGCACGGTTCACTGAAGCAAAAGAGGCAACGCCGATCGCCGGCGAATTAGAGGTGATTGAAGTCGAAGGAGCTGTCGCCGGTGAAATCGCACTTTATCATGCGTCGAATGGCGGCACGCTGATCGTGGGTGACGCGCTGATTAATTTCGAGCCCTACGGCTTTACTTTGTTGCCGCGGAAATATTGCCTGAGCGAAAAACAGATGCGGAGTTCATTGCACCAACTTCTGACACGACCGGCCGAGCGGATGCTTTTCGCTCACGGCACGCCGATTCTTTCCGGGGCAAATGCGCGTTTGCAGCAATTGCTGGATGCCGATCTTTGATTCATTGATGCCTTCGCAAGATCAACATCGTCAGATCGAAGCGTCATCGGGCAATGCGTTCAGCCGTTTTCTGCAGCTGATCCGTTTCTCGCACACGATTTTTGCACTGCCGTTTGCTCTCGGCGCGCTCGTGGTGGCGGCGAACGGCCTGCCCTCAGCCCGAACACTGCTTCTTGTTCTTGTCTGTATGGTTTCCGCGCGCACCGCAGCAATGCTTTTCAATCGATTCGTCGATTGGTCGCTCGATCAGCGCAATCCGCGGACCGCTTCACGACATCTGCTTCTATCGAAACCGGCCATTGGCGCATTGCTCGGCCTCAGTTCGGCTTTATTTGTGGCCGCCGCCGCTGCAATCAATCGGCTGACCTTTGTCCTCTCGCCGGTTGCGCTCGCGATCGTGTTCTTTTATTCGTTGACCAAACGGTTCACGGCTGCGACCCATTTTTTTCTTGGGTTAGCGCTCGCCATTTCGCCGATTGGCGCCTGGATTGCTCAACGAGGAGATCTTGATCTTGCCCCGATTGTTTTGGCGATCGGAGTCATTTGCTGGGTCGCCGGATTCGATCTGATTTATGCGACCCAGGATTTTGAATTCGACCGGCGCGAAGGGATTCGTTCATTGGTCGTAGCAATGGGGATCGCGCGCACCCTTCGGGTTGCACAGCTCCTGCACGTGCTCATGCTCACGATGTTAATAGGGTTCGGTTTCGCAGCGAATCTTGGGCCCATCTATTTCCTCGCCATGCCGGTCGTGGCCGCCGCGCTCGTTTACGAGCACCGCAGTGCCCGATCCCTGGATGTAGCCGGCATTAATCGCGCATTTTTCCAAAGCAATGCCTTTGTCAGCGCGCTGTTTTTGGTGGTCGTTTGTTTGGACCGGCTGATCTGAAAAACGCCAGTCCGGTCCGCCAGTTGGACGGACTCGTCCTGCGGCGAGCTCGGACTTACATCGCGTTTAACTGGGCGACGCGTTTCTCGTGACGGCCGCCTTCAAACGGCGTTTCCAGCCAGATCCGCACGATTTTCAGCGCCAGGTCTTCGGGGATCATGCGCTGACCAATTGAAAGCACATTCGCGTCGTTATGCTCGCGCGAGAGACGCGCGGTTTCTTCGTTCCAGCAAAGCGCGCAACGGACAAGATGAACCTTGTTCGCTGCCATCGCTTCGCCATTGCCCGACCCGCCGAAAACAATGCCGCGTTCGCATTCGCCGCGCGCAACCGCCTCCGCCGCCGGCCGAATGAAGACGGGGTAATCAACCGGGTCCTCATTGAAAGTGCCGCAGTCTTTCACATCGTGGCCGAGCGATATGAGAAGTTCTTTAACCTTCTCCTTGTAACGAAAACCGGCGTGATCGCTCCCCAGTGAAATTTTCATGCGCAATTATGTCATTCCGAGCGGAGTCGAGGAACCTCTAATGTTTCTGTCGATTTTCTGGACGATCAAAAAAGAAATAGCAAGAGATGTCTTCCCGCGATGGCGGGACTCGACATGACAATCACTAGCTTCCATGCAGTTTCGCGAGCTGGCTCCAGATCTCGCGTTCTCGCTCCGACAATTTCTTTGGAATATTTATCTGCACGGCCACATAGAGATCGCCGCGTTTTCCGGAAATGCTCGGCAGGCCCTGTTCGCGCAATCGAAATCGCTGACCCCCCTGCGTTCCGGGCGGAATTTTAAGGCGAGCTTTTCCTTCGAGCGTCGGCACTTTCAGTTCCGTCCCGAGCGCTGCTTGCCAGGGAGCAATCTTCACTTCGTGAATGAGATCGCTGCTCTCTACTGAAAAATCGGGATGCTTGGCGAGGCGCACCCGCAGAAAAAGGTCGCCACTCTTTCCGCCGCGGGCGCCGGCTTCGCCCTGGCCGGCCAGGCGAATGCGCTGTCCTTCGTGAACGCCGCGCGGAATTTTGACCTGATAATTTTCGACTTTGTTGGACCCGGCGCGGCGCAGCGAAACCGTGCGGGTCGATCCGTGCAGCGCTTCCTCGAGCGTGACCATAATGTCTGCTTCAACATCCGCTCCGCGCTCGACGGTTGCTCCTCGTCCACCAAATCCGCCGAAAGCCGAGCGGCCGCGGCCGCCGCCGAAAAACGCTTCGAAGAAATCGCTGAATCCCGTCCCACCAAATTCAAATTGCACGTCGCCGCCGCCGTCACCGCCCCATTGATAAAATCCGCCACCGGGTTGACCGCCCCACTGCGGTGGCGGTTGGAATCCGCCCGGTTGGTTCCAATCGGCGCCGAGTTGGTCGTATTTCTTGCGCTTCTCCGGATCGCTCAGGACTTCGTAGGCTTCGTTAATCTGCTTAAATTTTTCCTCGGCGGCTTTCTTGTCCTTGGCCACGTCGGGATGATATTTCCGGGCCAATTTCCGAAAGGCGCTGCGGATCTCGTCCTCCGTTGCTGTTTTGGAAACACCGAGCGTCTCGTAATAATCTCTAAACTGCACTGCCATCGAGCATCAACCTTGTGCCGCCGATGAGTTCGCGCAACCTTCTCGGTAATGCGCGAGCTCGGAAAATTCCTCGTCATCGCCGGTACGGTGATCATTCTGCTCGGTGCGATCCTGTGGAGCGGCTTTGCTCCGACATGGTTGGGGCGCTTGCCGGGCGACATTCGGATCGAGCGCGAACATTCCGTTTTTTATTTTCCAATCGTCACCTGTATCATCATCAGCATCGTGCTGAGTTTGCTTTTCTCGATCTTTCGGCGCTGATGCCGGCCTCTTCCAAACAATCCGCGTTAGATCGACATGTCTCGCGGCTGATTCGATGCCGGCGTTGTCCGCGAATGAAATCGACCCCGGTCTCAGGCGGCGCCGTTGTCAGCGAGGTGATGCTAATTGGACAGGCGCCCGGTCCGCGCGAGCCTGCTTTGAAACGGCCGTTCGCGCATACGGCTGGGCAAACACTCTTCCGCTGGTTCGAGCAATTCTGCGGAATGAACGAAGCTGCCGTGCGATCCACCATTTACTTCGCCGCCGTCTGTCGCTGCTTTCCCGGCAAATCTCCCGGCGGGACTGATCGCGTCCCGGCGCCGGACGAAATTCGCAACTGTTCGTCCTGGATGAACGAAGAGATCAAAATTTTGACGCCGCACCTGATTGTTCCGGTTGGCCGACTCGCGATCGCGCAGTTTATCGAATTCACAAAGTTGGAAGAGATTATCGGTCGCAAGTTTCGCGCGCATCGCGCCGGACAAAGCTTTGATTTGATTCCGCTGCCGCATCCTTCCGGCGCTTCGCCCTGGCCCAAAATTCCGCCGGGAAAGCAATTGCTGGAAAAAGCGATGCGCAAAATCGCGCGCCATCCCGCGATTCACGTTCTAAAACAGAAGAACAAATTTGGAAGCCAGGAATCCAGGAGCTAGATCGGAGTCGGATCAGTCTTTTCTTGGCTTCCTGGTTTCCAGATTCATCTTGTTACAATGACTTCGCAGGTTCCAACACGCGCTGAAATTCCCGAGTCCGATAAATGGGACCTGGCGCATCTGTTCGCCGATATCGGCAAATGGCAGGAAGATTTTGCCTGGGTCCAGAAGACATATCCGCGAATCAAAGAGTGGAAAGGCAAGCTCGGCGCGTCGGCAAAACTTTTGGCGGAGTGTTTGGAATTTGAGAAGGAGCTCGATCTCAAACTGGAACGCCTTTATCACTTTGCCTCGCTCCAACTGGCGGAGGACAACGCCAACACTCAATACCTCGCCCGGGTCGGACAGATTCAAAACCTGTTCACGAAGATCGGAGAAGCGTTCGCGTTCGTCGTTCCCGAAATCCAAGCGATCGACGATCAGACTTTCGCTAAGTTCATGATCGACCCAGCGCTGGCGGAGTGGCAGATCAAACTGCACAAAATTCGCCGGCTGAAGCCGCATGTGCTCTCCGAGCCGGAGGAACGAATTCTTGCGCTTGGTGCGGCGGCGTTAAACGGCTACGACGACACGTTTTCGCAGTTGACCGACGTGGACATGAAATTCGGTGTCTTGATCGACGATACCGGCCGCGAAAAGCCGCTCACCCAAAGTTCGTTCGGCTCATTTTTGGTGAAGCGCGATCCCGGACTCCGCAAACGCGCGTTTGAGCAGTTTTACGTCGAGTTTCAAGATCACCAATACACGCTCGCTTCGTCGCTGGCATATTCCGTGAAAGCGGATGTTTTTCGCGCGCGCGCCAGAAACTACCCGTCGTCGCTCCAAGCCGCGTTGTTCCCGGACGATGTCCCGGTGTCGGTTTACGAGGGATTGACCAAGTCGGTGCGCGCAAATTTGGCGGCGCTATTTCGCTATTTCGAATTACGCCGGCGGGTGCTCGGTTTGAAGGAGCTTCATCACTACGACACCTACGTGCCGATGGTGGCGGAAATTGAGACGCACATTTCGTTCGATCAAGCGGTCGAGCACGTGCTCACGGCACTGCGACCGCTCGGAAAGGAATATGTCGATGTTTTAGAAACCGGTTTGCGCGGTCGCTGGTGCGATCGTTACGAAACCAAAGGCAAACGCAGCGGTGCGTTTTCATCCGGAAGTTACGCAGCTCCGCCCTACATCCTCATGAATTACAAGGAAGATGTGTTTGCCGATGTTTACACGCTCGCACACGAGGCCGGCCATTCGATGCACACCTGGTTCTCCCAAAAATCGCAAAAGTATCAGGATTACGATTACCCGATTTTTCTCGCCGAAGTGGCGTCGACATTCAATGAAGAATTGCTCACCCATCATCTGCTCGGCCAAACGCGCGATCCAAAAATGCGCGCTTACATCATTAATCGGCAGATCGACGACATTCGCGGCACATTGTTCCGGCAAACAATGTTCGCCGAATTTGAGAGGGTCATCCACGAGATCGAAGAAAGCGGCGACGCGCTGACCCTGGACACCTTCAAAGCTGAATATCACAAATTGCTCACGGCTTATTTCGCGGAAAATTTCGTGCTCGATCCGCAGCTCGATCTCGAGTGCCTTCGGATCCCGCATTTTTACGGCGCGTTTTATGTTTACAAGTACGCCACCGGAATTTCGGCCGCCGTGGCCCTTTCGGAGAAAGTGTTGCGCGGTGAGGCCGGAGCGGTCGAAGCCTACCTGGGGTTTCTGAAGTCCGGCGGATCAAAATTTCCGCTGGAAACGTTAAAAGCAGCCGGCGTCGACATGACGACTCCAAGGCCGATTGAGAGCACCCTGGGGTTGTTTGAGAAGCGGCTGGCCGAGCTGGAAGAACTTCTTCTGTAGCCGCCTTCGCTCTGGCGAAGCGCTCCCAGCTGCAGCAGGCTTAGCGCCGCCCAGAGGCGACCGCTACAGTTGGCAAGGTCTTTGCTTAAAGCTATGCGTGGACTTCGAATGGCGATTACGGGCTGCCGCTGGATATGCCGAACTCGGTATGAATCGGGAGTCGATCGCCGAGTTAAATGCGATCGAAACGCCATCTCAAAATCAGCCGGAAGTCCTCCAATTGCGTCTCCATCATTTGATGCGGCAAAAAAGATGGGCGCGCGCTTTGACAGTCAGCCGGAAGCTTTGCCAGGTCGCGCCACACTGCAGCGCCGGATTTCTCCATGCTGGGTTCTGTTTGCACGAGCTCGGGAAAACTCTCCAAGCTAAGAAACTTCTCCTCAAAGGGCCGGCCGCACTCCTGCGCGAACCAATATATTATTATAATATGGGCTGCTACGACGCGCTTCTCGGCAATCCGAAATCGGCCCAGGTTCACTTGCTCACCAGTTTCAAAATGGATCCGTCATTTCGCGAGATCGCGAAGAAGGACCCTGATCTCGAATCGGTCCGGAAACTGATCTGAAATTGCGTTTTCTGTAGAGGCAGCCGTGTCGGCTACTTGGTAAAAGATTGCAGGCGGCACGCCTGCCACTACAGGTTTTGCGAATGCAACTTAGTGCGACTGAACTTCGCGAACGCCTCGAACCTCTCTTTCAAGAGAATTTCGAGAAATTTGGCGAGCTCGGCGCCGCCATTTCCGTCTGGCAAAACGAAAAGGAGCTGCTGGAGCTTCACGGCGGATTTCGCGATGCCCGACGCGAGCAGCCGTGGACCGAAGACACGATCGTTCTGATTTGGTCGGCGACGAAGGGGATGGGAAGCGCTTGTCTGCTGCACGTCTTGCAGCAACACAAGATCGACATCGAACGTCGGGTGTGGGACTTCTGGCCGGAATTCGCGCAAGCCGGGAAAGAACCGATCACGCTGGGGCAATTGCTGTCGCATCAGGCCGGATTGGCGGCGCTCGATCGAAAAGTAGATCTGCTTGATTATGCCGCGGTCATCGATGCTTTGGCCAAGCAAGAGCCGAATTGGCCGCCGGGAACCGCGCACGGATATCACGTGCGAACATTCGGCTTTCTGGTCGACGAACTCGTCAGGCGAATCTCTGGAATAAAGTTAGCCGAGTACTGGCGAAAAAGTTTTGCCGGGCCGCTTGGCCTCGATCTTTGGATCGGTTTGCCAGAAAAGGAAAATGCGCGGGTCGCGACGATGTACGCTCCCAAAGCAGGCAAACAACCGGAGCCGAAAGACCGCCAGTCCGGTCCGCCAGTTGGACGGAGTCGTCCCGTGGCGAGCTCGGACTTTTATACTGATCTGGCAACTAAGGGAACCTTTGCGCACAAGGTTTTTACTTCGCCTTTTGGTTTGAACGCCATCAGCGCGATGAACAAACCGGAGATTCGCGCTCTGCCGATCGTTTCGTTTGGTGGAATTGGCAGTGCAAGCGCGCTCGCGAAATTTTACGCGATCCTGGCCAACGGCGGACGAATGGACGGTCGAGAGTTTTTTTCCGAGAGCACAATCGCTTGGATGACGAACACGCTGACCGACGGGACTGATCGCGTTTTTCAAATTCCGACGGCGTTTTCGGCTGGCTTCATGAAAGACTCGCGCTCTGTGCGCGAA
>QHRF01000046.1 GCA_003220055.1 Verrucomicrobiota bacterium
CCGAGCATCTCGCCATCTTCGACGATGTCGATCTTGTCCGGCAAAAAATGGAAAGCTTTCAGCCGGACGTCCTTTTCAACCTGGTCGAACAATTCAAAAACAATCCGGAATTCGACCAGAACATTGTTTCGCTTCTGGAGATGCAAGGCGTGCCATTCACCGGTTGCGGCGCGACTGGTCTTACTCTTTGCAAACACAAAGGCATCTCGAAAAAAATTCTCGGACATCACGGAATTCCCACACCGAATTTCGTGGTCATCCCGCGCGGGCAACGGATCGGAGGGCCGCGACAATTGAAGTTTCCGATTCTCGTGAAGCCGGTGAAAGATGAAGCGTCCTACGGAATTTCGCGGGCGTCGTTCGTTGAGAACGAGGAGCAATTCCGCGAGCGGATCTCGTTCATTCACGAAAAACGCAACAGCGATGCGATCGCCGAGGAATACATCGAGGGCCGCGAGCTTTACGTAAGTATTATGGGCAACACGCGGTTGACCGTTTTTCCGATTCGCGAGCTGATTTTTCGCGCAGTCCCGGCGAACGAACCGAAAATCGCCACCTACAAGGCGAAGTGGGACGAGGAATACCGGAAACGCTGGGGATTGGACGGCCAGTTCGCAGAAGATCTCGATCCGGCGCTGGTCAAGGAGATCGAGCAGATGTGCAAAGATATTTATCGTTTGCTCACGATCGACGGCTACGCGCGGATCGATCTGCGACTGACAGCGGACAACAAGATTTATTTTATCGAAGCGAACCCGAACCCGCATCTCGCAGCCGATGAAGACTTCGCCCAATCAGCGCAGAAGGCGGGCCTCAAGTATCCGCAGTTAATTAACGCGATCATCCGGCTGGGGATGAGTCCGAGCCGGACTGGCGGTTAAACAGGCGTCCCGAGCCCAGCTGTTGGAAGAAAAGTGTCGCGCAACTCGGCCGCAGTGGCGAATGTTAATACAGTGCCAGCTGGGCCATCGCCTATATGGAACCCACGACGTTTTTCGAGCATTACCGCCTTTGCACCAGCGAAGCGGGCCGGGAAGTCAGCCGGACCGGCGCGGCGATCAATTACGAGGCGATCGATACCCGCTCGAATGAGCTGGTTCAGCTGCAATTGATTCCGGTCACGACGATCGAGCCGGCAAAACTCCAGCAGTTGAAAGAGCGCGCGGAAACGGCGGAGAGACTCGATCACGTTAACATTGCCAAAACGTTCGCGGTCGGCGTCGAGCACGATTACCTCGCGCTGGTCTCGGAACATTTCGAAGGCGAAACGGCCGATTCCTGGATTGTCGCCAATGGACCCATGCCCGCGGACGCGGCATTACGGGCCGGACTGCAGGTGGTCAGAGCTATCGGCGCGGCCGCGTTCTTCAATTTGACGCATCGCGCTATTCAACCGTCGAATCTCATGATCGTGCCGGGGGAATCCCCCGACGGCGGTTGGCCGTTCGTGAAGCTTTTGAATTTCGGTCTTGCCGGCCTCGAGCTCCATTCGGACAGCGCCGAAGCGCGCGAGCTGGCGCCCTCAATTTCGCCGCAATTCGCGAGTCCGGAACAGCGAGCGAATGGCGAGATCGATTTCAGATCGGAGATGTATTCGCTCGGGGCGACAATGTGTTTTTTGCTCACCGGTGCGGCACCACTGGCGGTCAGCGGAATGAAAGCGCGTTTGCGGATCCGCCGCTTGCCCGAACTGCGCCGGGCGCCCAAGGTGTTGCACAATTTGCTCGTGCACCTGCTGCGCGAAAATCCGGAGAACCGGCCGCAAGATCCGGTCGCACTCGAGCACGAGATGCGTGATTGCCTGACGAAAATCGAGCGGCGTCAGGCCATCGGCCGCAAGTTGGGAATTCCATTGGCCGCGGTCATTCCCAGAAAGTCCAAACAACCGAAAGAACCGGCAACACCGCTCGCCCAAGTTTTGGGTGGAGTCGTGGCGTTCGCTGTTTTCATCCTGGCGGCGGCAGTGGCGGCCGAATTTTTCTTTCCGGACAAAATTCCGTTCTTTCATCGAAGCGGAAAAGTCGGCGTGCCGATCGGCGTTCCCGACGCCTCGAAGTTCGCGTCCGCGCCAACTCAAGCGACAAACGCTCCGCGGGCTGCGGCGAATGAATCGATCCAAAATGTGCCGCCCGCGATTGCGGCGACAAACGAAGCTTCGCCGCCTGTCGCTAAGCAAGGTCAATCATCGAACGCGGCCCCCGCAAACTCGATCACAAGTCCGACGCAGGTTTGGAATCAAATCGTTTCCGCTGGAAAAGCGTTGGAGCCCGCGTCGCCGGCAGCAGAACCAACTGAACCAGCGTCCGCGCCGGAAAATTCCGAGCAATCCTCATCGGAGCAATCAAGTGAGTCGACCGTGCGCAGCAAAAAGAAATCGATCGCGTCGAATCGAGCATCCAGAAGCGAGCGAAGCAATCGCGCTTTGCCTTACGAAGACAATTACAACGGAGAACCAATTTACCAGGGTCAACACCACGCCCGAGTCATCGGCAGGACGTCCGATGGTCGATTGGTTGTGCGGCTGTCGTCTGGGCGGGTCGTGACTCTGCCGCGCTTAAACGACGACAATATTTACACTCCACGCCCGCGCCGCCGCATCTTTGACGAACGGCCAGGCGACTTTGCGCCACCGTCGCAGCCGTTTTACCCTAACGACTGAGTCGCATCTCGGTCGTTGCGGTAAATCCGAGTCTGTCATAAAGAGCGCGCCCTTCGTCTGAAGCGTGGAGGACGAGCGAATCGATCCCCTGCTCGCGCGTCCAATCGATAATCCTCTCTATTAAGAGGGCGGCCAGCCCGCGCCTCCGCCACTCCGGCTCAGTGAAAACATTTTGGATGATCGCCTGCGGGCCTGAGACGATGTCGATCTTGCCATTCGGGTTGGTTTGCGGATGCGGGGGGATCTCGCGCAGTTGCAGGCCCGCGCCGGCGACAATCTGTCCGGGTTCATTTTCGGGACTGGCGAGCCAGCCGACATATTCGCCGCGGTCAAACATCCGCTGAAGCGTCTCGAGGGACTGAACGCGGAATGACTCGAACAAGTCCGGCGGCAGCTCGCCCATATCCCGAAACATTCGGGCGCGATGCCAACTGATCAGCTCGAGATCGGCAACGGCAGCGAGGCGAATCTGGAAATTGTTAGACACAAGCAAACGTTCAACGGTCCGAGCCGGACTGGCAATTGATCGACCAGATCATCCGGCCCGGGATGAAGACGCTTCGGGATTGACCGGCAACCAAACGCATCCGCAGGCGTTGCAATGACGGCAATCAGTCTGTCCGTGACTTCAGCCACTCGCTCCAAAGCTGCGGCCGACCGCCAGGATTGGCCCGAGCGTAATCGTAAAAAGCGCGGACGAACGCATTCCGATCCTCAGTATATGGCGCTTTCCAGTCCCCTGGATCAGGAGAGCGAAGCACATCATAATCATAGCCGAGGAGTTGCTGACGGCGCGCAATATCCTCGAGCGAGACCCGGTTCGCATTTCGCAACATGTCATACAGCACCATAAAGGTAGTCGTGCGACCCCGGCCGGCTTCGCAATGGAAATGCGCCCAGCCGTTTTCCGGAAGCGCCCGGACGGCGAGGATGAATCGATCCACTTCTTCATCGAGGGGACGGGCATGATCGGTAACAGTAAGGCGCACGTATGCCGCGTTGTTGGCCGCAACAAGTTCGCGTTCCGTACTAGCGTGCTTGACAGTCACATTCTCGGGCGCGCTTGAGGGGACACCAGGTTTTTTAATCGCGGCTCCTGGATGGACAACGATTTTACTCCCGGGCTTAAGCGATTTCACGCGCCCAGCCTCGTCTGCCTGGATCTCATCGCAGGTGCGACCAACGTTGGCCCAATCGTTCGTGGCAAACCAGCTAACAGGCAGGCCGTTGACGAATATGTGCGTCTCCTGTCGCAAATCGAACACCGTAGCAGGACCGCGCGTGCGCCCCAACAAGAGCTTGAAACCGTCGGCGGTGAATTCTCCTCCGCCGGAAGCACGGAGATCAGCCAAACCGGTGTTGGCGGGAATCTTTTGGCCGCTCTTCGCTTCAAGGTGATCGTCAGTCGTGCGGAAGTTCCGCGGCAGACTCTTAGCCAGCTTTAGATCAACATCCCAAATCAATATCGGAGAATCGGCATTGGCAGGCCGCATCGGCGGATTTCTCTGCACAAGCGCGGCGGAGAAGCTCGTTACCGGGGTGAGAAGCAGGACTGACAGCACACACCGAATTGCAAATGGGAGAGACATGAGATGCATCACCCCGCCAATTGCACGCGCACGCTGTCGAACAGGCAAGAAATTTCTGGCGATACCATTACGAACTCGCAATTGACTTTCACTGATTGCAAGCTGGAGCGATGCAGGATGCGCTTACCCCCATGATGCAGCAGTATCAGCGACTGCGGAAAAGCATCCCGGCGGACACGCTCCTGCTTTTTCGACTGGGCGATTTTTACGAACTGTTTTTCGAAGACGCGAAGGAAGCGTCGGTATTGCTAAATGTCGCGTTGACCAAACGGAACGAAGTGCCGATGTGCGGCGTGCCGTATCACGCGGCCCCAGGTTACATTGCGAAGCTGATCAAAGCCGGCCGGCGCGTCGCGATCTGCGACCAGACGAGCGAGCCGCAGCCGGGCAAGATTGTTTCGCGCGACATCACCCAAATCATCAGCGCCGGGACGGTGAGCGAATTGAATTTGCTCGACGCCAAGCGCGCGAATTATCTGGGCGCGGTTTACGGCGACAACGAAGGCTTCGGCTTCGCCTATGCCGATCTGACAACGGGGGAATTTCGACTGACCCAGCTAAAGGATCGACAAGCAGTGCTCGATGAGCTGGCGCGCGTGTCGCCGTCGGAGTTGTTAGTCAGCGCTGAACAAAAGGAATCGTTAGGCCAAATCGATCACGCGATCGAGTACGACAGCTACGCGTTCCTGCCAGAGCACGCGAGCTTCACCTTGTGCGAGCATTTTCAGGTAAAATCGCTCGATGGTTTCGGCTGCGGGCAGATGCCGCAGGCGGTCGCAGCCGCGGGCGCAATCGTGCATTACCTGAAGCACCAGCTGCGGCGCACAATCGATCATCTCAGTTCGCTGCGGTGCGACGCTCCGACCGGTTACGTGCTGCTCGACGCCGCGACGCAGACGAATCTCGAGTTGGTCGAATCGCGCAGTTCGCGCGACACGAGCTTACTAGCAGTGCTCGATCGAACCGCGACACCGATGGGCGCGCGAAAATTGCGCTCCTGGATTTTGCAACCGTTGCGCGATCTGACCGAGCTCGGATGCCGCCAGCAAATGATCGCCGATTTGTTGCAGGAGCCTGATCTTCTCGATTCGGTTCGAACGGAATTGAAATCGATCCGCGATATCGAGCGGGCGGTGGGAAGATTGAGCCAGGCGTCGGGAAACGCGCGCGATTTGGTCACCTTGAAAGCGTCACTCGAACAAATCCCGAAATTGAAATCGGAAGTGCAGAAGCTACTCGACCGCCTGTCCTTCGGCGCGAATCGGGCGAAGGAAGAAGGCGACATCGAGTTGCTGGCGCAGCGGCTGCAAAACGAAATTCACGAAATGCCCGCGCTGGCCCAGAAATTGACCAAGGCGTTGGTTGATGATCCGCCACTCGCTCTGAAAGAGGGCGGAATTTTCCGTGACGGCTACGATGCCGATCTGGACGAGCTCCGGAACGGTTCGCGCGAAGGCAAGAACTGGATCAGCCAATTGCAGGAGCGCGAGATCGCAGCGACCGGGATCAAGTCGCTCAAGGTCCGTTACAATTCCGTGTTCGGTTATTTCATCGAAGTAACAAAATCGAACTTGGCGAGCGTGCCGGAGCATTACACGCGCAAACAGACGACCGTCGGCGGCGAGCGTTTCATCACGCCGGAGTTGAAGGAAATGGAGGGCAAAATTCTCGGCGCCGATGAGCGCGCCCGAAATCTCGAGTACGAACTTTTCCAAAAGTTACGCGAAGAAACGCTACGCGAACTTGGACCGATCCAACGAACCGCGGATGCGATTGCGATTCTCGATGTTCTTTGTGCGCTGGCGGAAACGGCGCGGCTTTTCAATTATTGCCGGCCAACGTTGGATGAATCGTTGCGGCTCGTGATCAAAGATGGCCGGCATCCGGTGCTCGATCAGAACCTGGTCGAAGAGAAATTTGTGCCTAATGATACGACGTTGGATGGCGAAAACATGCGACTGGCAATCGTGACCGGGCCAAATATGGCCGGGAAATCGACCTACATCCGCCAAGTCGCGCTAATCGTGTTGATGGCGCAGATCGGCAGCTTTGTGCCGGCTGCGAGCGCGGAGATCGGATTGGTCGATCGAATTTTCACGCGTGTGGGCGCGAACGACGATCTGGCGCGCGGCCAGTCGACCTTCATGGTGGAGATGAATGAGACGTCGAACATCGTGAACAATGCAACCGAGCGAAGCCTGGTCATTTTGGATGAGATCGGCCGCGGAACATCGACATTCGACGGGTTGTCGATCGCCTGGAGCGTGGCGGAGTTTCTGCACGACAAGATCAAAGCGCGCACTTTGTTCGCGACACATTATCACGAGCTGACAAAACTCGCGGCTGAACGCAAAGGCGTTTGCAATTTCAATGTGGCTGTCCGGGAGTGGAACGAGCAGATCATTTTTCTGCGCAAGATCGTGCCGGGCGGCGCCGACAAAAGTTATGGGATCCAGGTGGCGCGGCTGGCCGGTTTGCCAAAAGAAATTTTGGATCGCGCGAAGGAAATTCTAGCGCACCTGGAAAACCCGAACGGCGCCGTCGGGCACGAAAAGAAAAGGCGACGATCGACAAAGAGCATGCCCCAATCGGAGAAGCCGCAGCTGGATTTGTTATAATGAGAGATCCATCGACCAAGCTCGGGATGACAGAAGATGGCCGTTAAAACCGAAAAAGAGCTCAACGAAGCGCAGCGCAGTCTCTGGTTGAAAGCGATGGCCGCGATCGAACTGCGCAATTTCGGCTACGCGATTTCACTTTTGCAGGGAATCCTGAAACAGGAGCCGCAATTTCTGACCGGGCGCCAATTACTGCGTCGAGCTGAAGTCGCGAAACAAAAAGCGGGCAAGAAAAGTTTCTTTAACATTTCGACCGCGCCAATCGCCGTCATGAACGCACAGCGCGAGATCAAAAAAGCACCGCAGCACGCGGTGGAAATGATCGAAAAGGTTTTGGAAGGGGAACCTTACAATCGACAAGCGAACCTGGCGTTGAAAGAAGCGGCCGTCGCGGCCGGCTGGCTGGAGATTGGCGTGTTCGCGCTGCAAACGTTGCTCGAGGAAAATCCGCGCGACGTGAAACTGCTGCACGAACTCGGCCTGCTTTATCATCAGACCGGTCAAAGCGACGAAGAGGTCGAGATTTACAATCGAATCACAGAGATCGATCCGCTCGACGCCGCGGCGCTGCGATTGGGAAAGGACGCATCGGCGCGAGCGTCGATGGCGACCGGCGGCTGGACCCAAGCGGAAAGTTATCGCGAATTAATCAAAGACAAGGATGTGGCGATCTCACTCGAACAGCAAAGCCGAATGCAATTAAGCGGCGAAGCACTCGATCGGCAGATTGCCGAATTGGAAGCGCAGCAGCAGGCCAAACCGCAAAATGCCGACCTCGCCCGACGATTAGGCGCGCTCTGCGAACAAAAGGACGACATCGAATCGGCGATCAAATGGTATCAGCGTGCAGTCGAGCTAACCGGGAGCAGCGACGCCGGCCTCATTCGAAAGCTGTCCAATTTGAAAATGCGCGGCGCGGAACGCGACATCGCCGCCCATGAGGAATTCCTGGCAGGGCACACCAAGAAAGACGCGGCCCATGCGAAGAGAAGCGAAGAGCTGCAAGCGGCGAAGAAAAAGCGAGCCGGAATATTGATCGAAGAAGTGAAAAAGCGGTTGGAGCGTAATCCGACCGATCTCCAGCTGCGATTCGAACTGGGCGAGCACTTCGTCAACGCGCAGCGATTTCGCGAGGCCGTACCGGAATTACAACGGGCGCGGCAAAATCCCAATGCGCGATTGAAGGCGATGAATCTGCTTGGCGTTTCCTATTGCGAACTCGGCATGCTCGATCTGGCGATGAAACAATTCGAGGACGCGGCGCGGGAGATTGTGACAATGGACCCGATGAAAAAGGAAATCGTCTATAATCTCGGGACCGTTTACGAGAAGATGGGCGCGCGCGAGAAGTCGCTCAATTGCATGAAGCAAATCTATGAAGCGGACTATGGCTACAAAGACGTAGCCGAGCGGGTAGAAAGCTCATACCGACAGGACAAGGGCGGGAGTTGACCGAATCTTGCGAGCTCGAATAGCTGGCTTGCACGCACGTCCAAAGCTGTGTCAAGATGCGAACCTCTGATGCCGAATGGCGGTATCATAACCTGCAAACACTTATGAAAAAACATCTTGTAATGTCACGAATCGCAATTGTCGCGCTGGGCGTCGGAGCGCTTTGCCTGGCTACGACCAGCAGCGCGCTTAATGCATATCCACCGTTAAGAACCGGCGCGAACGCGAACGCTCCAAAAACCAGCCCGTCGCCGGCCAAGGGCGCAGCCAAGGCTGCCAGCAAACTGAGCGCGGCGGACAAAACTTTCATGATGAACGCGGCCAAGGGCGGCATGATGGAAGTCGAATGGGGTAAGTTGGCGGCGCAGAACGCCCAGAACGCCGATGTAAAAAAGTTCGGCAACCGGATGGTGACCGATCATTCCAAGGCGAACAGCGAGTTGATGGCGCTGGCGAACGAGGAAGGGGTCTCACTTCCAGCCGCGAAATCGCCCGGTAAATGGAAATCGGACAAGGACTACATGGAGTCGATGGTGAAGGACCATCAGGCGGATCTGGCCGAGTTCCAAAAAGAAGCACAGAGCGGAACTGACCCAGACGTAAAGGCGTTCGCGGCCAAAGGCGCGAAAATGGTCACTGCTCACCTCAAGCTCGCTCAGGAAACTCAAAGCAAACTGAAATAAGTAACTTCGATTAGTTTACGCGCGGCACGCCATCACGGCGTGCCGCGTTTTTTTTGGCTTTGCATTCCTTGGGACAAACTTAAGGCTTTAACAGATGCGGAAGACAAAAATCATCTGCACACTCGGCCCGGCGACCGAAAAAACGGAGACCATTCGGCAACTGATTGCGCGCGGAGCAGACGTCTTTCGCTTGAACATGAGTCACGCGCCGCGGGAATGGGTGCGTGAGATTGTTCCGCGAGTTCGCAAGCTCGCGGATGAGTTGGGGCGTCCGATCGGAATACTGTTCGACACCCAAGGGCCGGCGATTCGGACCGGGCCGGTGAAAACACCGTTGGATTTAAAGAAGGGGGACGTCCTCGAATTTACCGTTGGCCACGTCAAAAAAACGCAAAAGAAATCGGTTGAAGTCAATTACGACAAGTTCGCGAATGATGTCAGCGTCGGGGACACCGTTCTGGTCGACAACGGCCTGATCAAGCTCACGGTCATCGAGAAGAAGAAGGATCGCGTCCTTTGCAAAGTCATCACTCCGTCAACACTCGGC
The DNA here is from genome assembly GCA_003220055.1 of Verrucomicrobiota bacterium. Taxonomy (GTDB): domain Bacteria; phylum Verrucomicrobiota; class Verrucomicrobiia; order Chthoniobacterales; family UBA10450; genus AV40. Next base: position 9,549 of record QHRF01000046.1, read on the forward strand.
TCGCGTCGGCATATCAATTTACCGGGCGTCCACATCAGCCTTCCAGCGCTGACAAAAAAGGACATTGCTGACGTTACGCTCGGAGCGCAGCTCGGCGTCGACTTCGTTGCGCTCAGTTTTGTCCGAAAACCAGGCGATCTCACCGAGCTTCGCGATTTGCTTATCCGCAAAAGGAGCAATGCACAGGTGCTGGCCAAGATCGAGGACCAAGCCGCAGTCGAATCGATCGACGACATTATTAAGACTGCGGACCTGGTCATGGTCGCCCGCGGCGATCTCGGGATCGAGGTGCCGATGGAAGAATTGCCGATCATTCAGCGACGAATCGTCAAAAGTTGCATTCGACTGGGCAAACCGGTCGTGGTCGCGACCCATTTGCTCGAATCGATGATCAAGAATCGCGTGCCGACGCGAGCGGAGATCACCGACGTAGCGAACGCCGTTTTTGAGCAAGCCGATGCGATCATGTTGAGCGGCGAAACCAGCATCGGCCAATATCCGGTAGAATGCGTGGAGGTTTTGAATCGCGTGGCCACGCGGAACGAGCGAAGCGGTGGCGCCGGTTATGCCGAATCGGCTATTCTGGAAGATGCACGGCAAAAAACAGTCGCGTCCGCGGTTGTCCTAGCCAATTCGCTCGCCCGATCCAAGATCATTGTCTTCACGCGACATGGAAGAATGGCGCGCAATACCTCAAACCTGCGACCGGAGCGCGCCATTATTTTTGCTTTCACGCCGAGCGAAGAAGTGCGGCGGCAGTTGTCGATCTGCTGGGGCGTCTGCCCGGTGCGGATTGAATTCAGCGACGATCCGAATGTAACAATTGAGACCGCGCAGAAATATTTGCGCGATCAAAAACTGACTACGGCGGGCGACAATCTGGTCGTCATCAGCGACGTGCGTGCACGGGACGCGTTGGTCGATTGCGTCCAGTTGCGCACGGCGAAATAAAAAAACGCGCGGATTTCTAATCCGCTCGTTTTCACATAATGATGCTTGCCGCGCCTTAGCCTTGTCGAAGGCGGGTCGATCTTGCGTTATGCTTCGACCGGCAGCTCGACGTCGATCGGCTTCTCTTTTTTGCTCAACGCGCGACGCAGTTTCGAAAGCGCAATGTTTTGCAGCTGTCGAATACGTTCGCGGGTCACGCCGAATTTCTTTCCGACTTCCTCGAGAGTCTTTGGCTTT
>QHRF01000135.1:0-1911 GCA_003220055.1 Verrucomicrobiota bacterium
TCGCAAAACATCCTGGTGCGGAACGGTCAGGCTTACCTGATCGATTTTCAGGGAATGCGTCCTGGTCTCGCCCAATACGACCTGGCGTCGCTGCTTTACGATCCCTACGTCGAACTCACTCAAGCCGAACACGACGAATTGCTCGAGTATTACTGCAGTGAAAAGCCGAGTCCCGATTTTTTGGAAACGCTGCGGCTCTGCGCGATGCAACGGTTGATGCAGGCCTTGGGCGCGTACGGATTCCTTGGCCTGGTCAAAAATTACAAACATTTCCTCCAACACATTCCGAGAGCAGTGCAATCACTTCGTGAAGTCGTCGGCAAAATCGACGGACTCGAATTATTCGACAAATTTCTAGCCGAGCTTCCGTAATTTTCCGCGTAATCGCTCGAATGCGCGGCAACGCCTTACGTCGAACTCTGCAACCAAATGGAGCTCGCTATGAAGAAACTGATATTAGTCATTGTGCTGGGGTTGAGTCTGGGAAGCGTTTCGGCTTTCGCCCACGAAGAGGAATACGGTTACGACCAGCGCTCGCACTACGAGCCAGCGCGGCAGAACGGGGCAGCATCCCAGATCAACCATATCAACCGCATGCTCGCGCATGTGCAGGGACAGATGGCGCGATATGGGGCCGATTGGCGAACTCGTCGTCTAGTCCGGCATATTTCCAGCGAAGTGAGTCACGTGAACTGGGAATATCAAACTGGGCGCTTCAACTGGTATCACCTGCGCGGCCAAATCGAGCACATCCACAACGAATTGCACAACGTGGAATTGCGTCTGCGTTTCCGACCGAACGATTATTACCGCTGGCGTTAATCCTGATTTCTAACTCAGCTGACAAACGGATTTGTCTGGCGTTCGGTCCCGATTTTGGTCGGCGGTCCGTGACCGGGCAGGACGGTCACGTCGTCGCCAAGCGGGAAGAGTTTCCGCCGGATTCCGCTAAATAGAAGATCGACGTCTCCGCCGGGCAAATCCCATCGACCGACGCCGCCGGCAAAAAGCACATCGCCTCCGATGAGCAGATGGTCCTTGCGCGAAAAGAAGCAAAGGCTGCCTGGACAATGGCCGGGTACTTCGAGCACCTGAAATTCCGCTCCAAGAAAATTTCGAGCCGGTGTTTCTTCGATAAAAAAGTCCGGCTTCGCCGGTTCCACCTCTAATTCGAAGCCGAAATTCCGAAAAAACTCTCGATCCGAAATCATCGGCGCGGTCGCGGGATGACAGCCGATCTGACAATTGAACCGACTTTTGATCTTGGCGACGTCCTGGACGTGATCGATGTGGCCGTGGGTAAGCAGCAGCAATTTTAGATCGACATCGCGCGACTGGACCCAGTCGCAAGCGCCTTGGGGCGCGTCAAAGAGAATCCAGCCTTCGGGCGCTGAGACCAGATAGCAGTTCGTCTCGAAAACGCCGCCGCAGAACGCCTCGTAATTCATCTGATTGACTCTAAACGATAGGTTGAATGCCAGCCACCTCGCCAGGTGAGGAATTCACCGATGCCGGTCTCAGGTGGACGCCGAAAGCAGATTTTGAATGTTTCTACCGGCAAGCTGTCTCATCCTCTTACATGTCGATTCCTGCTGGTTGTTTGTTGCGTTTGGGCGCAAAGTCTGCGACCCTGAAAGTCGCGCGTTTTCCGATGAAACTACGTTTTCCCCTTCTCTCAGCGATCACAGCGGTCAGTTTGATCACCGCCACGCCGCAAGCGCTGCAGGCAAAATCGGATGCCGAGCAGATCTGCGTCTCAGTTGGTCGCCTTCTCGAAGAGGGCCATTACACCCATCAACAGCTGAACGCCGAGATGTCGCAGAAATTTCTGCGCAATTACCTCGAGTTGCTCGATTTCAGCCACCTCTTCTTCACTCAGAAAGATGTCGACGCGTTGACCGCAAAATACGG
>QHRF01000135.1:1968-6505 GCA_003220055.1 Verrucomicrobiota bacterium
CGGGAAAAAGCGCCGTGGCCAAAAGATGAAGCGGAGGCCGATCAGCTCTGGAAGGGCCGCATCGCGAGTGAATTGTTGCAGGAAAAGCTAAGCGAACACCCGATCGAACCCGGGCCGCAATTGGTCGGCCGCCGCTATGATCGAATCGCGCGAAACGTCCACGAGGAAGATCGCGAAGAGCAGGTGAAACTTTATCTGGATGCGCTCGCCCAAACTTACGACCCGCATTCGGAGTATCTGAGCAAGGCTGACTTCAAAAATTTCAACATTCAGATGGGACTGTCGCTGGTTGGCATCGGCGCGATGCTCCGGACGGAAGACGGGTACGCCAAAATCGAAAGTCTTGTTACGGGCGGTCCTGCCCAAGTCGACGGCCGGTTAAAGGTTGGCGATCGAATCACTGCCGTCGGTCAGGGACAGGGCGAGTTTGTCGATGTTCGTGACATGCGGTTGGACAAAGTGGTCGAGATGATTCGCGGCAAGAAAGGAACCAAGGTTCGATTGCTCGCCATTCCCGCCAACGCTTCCGACCCGGCACAACGCAAGAGTGTCGATCTCGTGCGCGATGAGATTAAACTGAAGGACCAGGAAGCGCGCGCCGACATTATTATTAAGAAGGACGAGAACGGCAATCCGGTGAAACTCGGGTGGCTCACTCTTCCGTCGTTCTATGCCGACATGGATCGGCATTCCAAGAGCACGACGCGCGACGTGCTCGCCTTACTGAAACGCCTCAAGAAAGAAAATATCGGCGGGTTGGTTATCGATCTTCGCCGCAATGGCGGTGGCTCGCTTGAAGAAGCGATCTCGCTCACCGGTTTATTTTTGAAATCGGGTCCGATCGTGCAGACCAAAGGTTCCAATGGGAACATTGTCATCTCGAGCGATCCGGATCCCGGTATCGCTTACGGCGGTCCGTTGATTGTTTTGACCAGCCGGCAAAGCGCGTCCGCCAGCGAGATCTTCGCTGCCGCCCTCCAGGATTACGGCCGCGCCGTGATCGTTGGCGACAAGAACACATTCGGCAAAGGCACCGTTCAGACAATTCTGCCGATCGGCCGCTTTACCTCGCTGCTTGGGAGCCGTTCAGATGATGACGGCGAGCTCAAGTTAACGATTCAGAAATTTTATCGTGTCGCCGGTGGATCCACTCAGCTTCACGGCGTGGCGTCGGATATCGTGTTGCCGACACTGACCGATCTGCCCGAGTTTGGTGAAGGCGCGCTGAAAAATTGTTTGCCATACGACGAAGTGCCAAAAGCGCGCTTCACAAAATGGTCCGATGGTCATCCATTGTTTGTCGAGGAGCTGAAACGCCGTTCGGCTGACCGAGTACAACATGACACCGAATTCCATTTCGTCATGGAAGACATGGAGCGGCTCCGCCAGAAGCTCGATCAAAACCGCATCACGTTAAACGAAGACGCGCGCCGGAAAGAGATCCAGGACGACAAGCTCCGAAAAGACGTGCGCTCGAAAGAACGTCTCGCTCGCCATGAAGAAGAGCCAAATATCTATCGGTTGACTCTCGACACGGTCGACAAACCAAATCTGCAGTTGATCATGTATCCGGGGAAACTGGCCGAAGCGAAAGCCAAAGCCGGTGTAACCAAAGTTTCGCCCGAAGCAGCGCCGGATGATGACACCGACACAATTGGCGCTGCCGACGACACCAAGGAGCCGGCGATTGATCCGGAGCGCGATGAAACGCTGAATATTCTGGCCGATCTTGTCGATCTGTCCCGCGGGCCGAAGACCGCAAGCACCAACGTTAAGAAAACGGCTGAGCAGCGGCCGTAAGTCCGAGCCGGACGGGCGGTGTGCGTTTACGGATAAGCCGGACGCGACTCGTAAATCTGAGGGCGCGGTTCGTACTGTGGCCCGATTGGTTGCCTGAACCATGGCCATGGCGGACGACGCTGCTGCTGCTGCCCGCCGTATTGAAAATATCCGCTGGTTCGCGGCGTCCGGCCGAACACCGTGACGGGAGTGCCGACATCGACCGCGTTATAGAACGCAACCGCAAGTTGATCGGGCATTCGCACACAACCGTGCGACGCCGGATAACCGGGCAAATAGCCGGCGTGCATTCCATCCGAACCATGGAACCGCATGAAATAAGGCATCGGCGCGGGAACAAATCTGCAACCGCCCGGCACGTGCATATCGACGTCAGCATCGGCCACGATCGTCCGGCCGTAACCGTCGACGATTTTGCCATAGATACTCGAATGATGACTCCGCTCCTTCTCGATAACTTTGAACGAGCCAGTCTCGGTCAAATGTCCGTAACGCCCGCTCGATATCGGCGATTGCATCACAACGCTTCGGCCGCTGATCAAATAGGCAGTCTGCCGGCCCAGATCGATCTCAACTCGATATGGATTTTCGTCCTGCGCCGACGCGGCTGCCGCGATTAAAAATAGGGTCAATGTGCCCCAAAACGCCCTCACACCTACTTCAACCCGCTCTCGGCGAAAAAGTCTCAGCGGAATCGCCCGCCTCTGGCCGCCTTACTTCAATGCAAAGGTAGCGCTTCCTGCCACGCTCCCGCCAATCGATATGTAAGCCTTGTACGTTCCGGGGCCTAGCGAACTCGCACCGAGGTTATACACATACTGGCACTTCGTGCTGTCTATGCGGAAGTTCGATCCGCTGTCAGATTTCAAAAGGTACGTGCTCTCATCAATTGACCCCACAACCCCACCCGAGGTGCGAAAGACCGAGATTGTCGCCGGGGGCAACTGGCAAGTGGCGACACCATCGGACGTGAGTTTGAACGCAACCGGTATAACACCGCGCTTGGCGTTGAAGACGCTCGTCCCATCCGCATTAATTGGTTGTTGGACTTGCGCCCCGAATTTGAACTTCGCAACCAGAAACGGGCTGAGTGAATTGACACTGGCATAGACCGTGTAGGAAGCGGGATTAGATGGGTAATTCGGATCACCCGCCTTGATTGTGCTGTCTACCCAACTGCCGTTGTCGTAGTGCAACGCTTTTAATCCCGAACCATCCAAACCCCACACCGACGGTGGCACCGTGAACCCAATAATGATCGGCGTTGGCAGCGTGGCCGTGGCGGGCGCCGAGATTTCATAGGCAAGAGAAGGGCCTCCAGTCTGTAGTTCGAAATTGGACGGCGGCAGAGGGACAGAATTTTGATCAACGGGCTCGACGGTCGTCGTGATCAAAGACTCCGTGGTATTGGGAAAGGTAAGGAGAACAGCCGAACTCGGTGGTGTGGGCGGTGGAGCGGCTGGGGGGGCGAAGGCGAGGTATTCCGGACCACGATTGCCCCTGGTACCAAAACCGTCGGTAGCGAAGACCGTTTGTACACCCATTGAATCAAACTTCAAAATATCGCCGGTAGTAGCGCTGCCAGGGATACCGATCTCAGCGCAAAAGAGGTTGCTCGCGTTATCAAAAGCTAATCCCCGGGGGTTCTTGGTCAGACCCATGACTAACGGAGGAAGGTTCTCCGATCCGGTGGAGGCAAAACTGCGAATGTCGCCGGTGCCGTCGTTGGGGTTATAAGTGGAAACGAAAAGATTTTGCGAAGGGCTATTGTCGAAAGTCATGCCGATGGGGGATTCAACTGGGCTAGCGAATGGCGAGTCCACAAAAATGCTTCGGACACCGGTCATCGGATCGAATTTGTAGATGGTGCCGTAGGTGAGCGTTTCGTCGTCACCCGCGGCGAGAAGATTGCCGGCACTGTCAAATGCTAACGAGAAACATTGACCCGGAACAGAGCCGAATTCACTTTTCGTGCCGTCAGGCGCGACTTTGTAGATCGTGCTCCGAGTGATATCATTATACTGAGACGAGGCGAAGACGTTGCCCGCGCTGTCAATAGCAAGTCCGTGGGCGCTAGCGCCAGGAAAGGTTGCAAAACTGCTCATTACGCCCCCGCTAACTTTTAAAATTGATCCGTGATCATAGCCAAAAGTATTACACTCGCTATCCGCAATCCAGGTGAAGGTTGCCACGTAAAGATTGCCGGCGCTGTCAAACGCCAGTTCCCGCGGGTGATCGAGATCGGAAAGGAAAACCGTGTAGTTCCCAGACGAATCATATTGGTAGACATTACTCCCGCCATTGCAGACCGGACTTGAATTAACAGAAACGAACATTTGCCCACGAGCAGTTCCGGCGATTGCCCAAAGCGCGGTGCAGAGAGCAAAGACGCTGACGATTCTTGATCTAAATAAGTTCGCAAACGCGGGATAGATAATGTTCGTTACTGTTTTCATAGGTTTATTTCCTTTCACGATTTTTCTCTGGGATTTTGCGGGGCCGAAGTTTTCAAAAAGCTCGATCAACGATCAAAAATCACCGCTCAGGTCGGCGATACACTTCGTTTTTGATGATCATTGGCTTTTGTGCGAGCGAGGCCTCACTCGCGGTTACCGGCGCAGAAGGTTAGGTAGAGCTTCCAAGGAAGACGCCTAACCAACTTGTTACCGTGGCATATTAAGGTTGTGCTCGGATCGATGTAAAGAAAAAACTAAGGAAAAGTCGTAGAGATGCGTAG
>QHRF01000136.1 GCA_003220055.1 Verrucomicrobiota bacterium
TCATCCCATTTCCAGGTGAAGACAATCCTCTTTCCCGGAACGAGCTCGCGGTATTCCCCGAAGACGGTCATCTCCTCGCCTTCCGGATTGGTGAGATCCCATCGATACTTGCCGCCCACGCGCGCGTCGGCGACAAGGTTGCGAGTGCGGACACTTTCCGGCCCCCACCATTCTTTTAATTGTGCCGGATCGGTCCACGCCGCGTAAACGCGAGCGCGCGGAGCATTGATGAATCGCTTGATCTCGAGCGATGTTTTCTCTGATGTTTTTGTAGTCATAATTATTTGTTCTCTTTTGATTCAACGAATTTCTTGAGCTCTGCGCCAATGATCTGCGTCCAACCGGTCTCGAAATTCTTCCGTGCGTAAGCGGGCGTTTTCGGAAAGGTTTCGATGCCAGTGTGCGTCAACCTTAGTCGCGTCTTGTCGCCTTCGGCGGACAATTCAAACGTCACTAGGGAATCGCCTGGCTCTCCTTTGTAGCGCCAGGTGTAGGCGATCTTCTTTTGCGGCACGACCTCCGTGACTTTGCAAAGGTGATGGTAACTATTGCCTTCGTGCTCGACGATGAACTCAAATTCGAAACCCACGTCGGGCTTGAATTCCTTCAGGTCGAAATACCATTGTCGCATTTGATCGACATCGGTCAGCGCGCTCCAAACTCTCGCGACCGGCGCGTTCAATGTCCGTTCGATCACAACTGCTTCCGCCAAATCATGTTTTGTGGTCATAGTGTTTGTTTTCAATCAACTGGCATTTGTGTCTGGCTCGATAATTCCGAACACGTTGCCCGCTGGATCTTCCGCGTAAGCGAGCCAGCCCACTTTCGGAATCGCCATTTTGGGTACGCAAATCTTTCCGCCACGCTGCTCAATTTTCTTCATCGTTTGATCCAGCGAAGAAACAGCGATCGTGTTTAACGTGCCGGGAGTTTGCCCTTCCCGCGGACGGGTGAGGCCGCCATTGATTCCCGGTTCCTTGTCATCCCCGGTCGTAACCAGCCAATACTCAACTGGACCACCCGCGAACTTCTGAAACTTCCAGCCGAAGACATCCCGGTAAAACGGTTGCGCCGCTTCGGGGTCGTCGGTGTAAATCTCAAAGTGAGTGACGCGATTCATATCGGTTCTTTCGTGTTCGTTCCTTCAATACTCACGTGATGTCGCCGCCCTTCGAGGCGGCCCGGGCGGCGCGGAGTTGCACCAGGCCGGGTCGATCTTCATCCATCATGTTTGGTTCGTCATGCCAGATCCACCACTCGTACGGCGGAGTCTGGGGGTAGCCCTCCGGCGAGGCCTCCCACTCCTCCTGGCGCCCGAGCGCAGTGATGTCGAGGTAGTTCCAAGTGTTCCCCATCTGCTCATCGCCGCGATTGTTGATGAAGTAGGTGCGGAACGCGCTGTCGCCATCGCAGATGAACGCGTTCGTGCCGTGCCACTCGTCCACGCCGAAGTCCTTGTCGAAGTCGTCCATTATGGTGTACCAGGGCATCTCCCAACCCATCCGCGCTTTCACGCGCGCGATGTCCTTCTGCGACGCGCGCGAGGCGAACGCGAGCGTGGTATTGCGAACGTTCAGATGCGCGACGTGCGCGACCTGGTCGGCCACCATGGAGCAGCCAATACAGGCATGCTCGGGCCACCCGGCCACACGGGGTTCGAGGAACGCGCGGTAGACGATCAGCTGACGGCGGCCCTCGAACAGGTCGAGCAGGCTCACTTTGCCCTTGGGTCCGTCAAACTTGTAATTCTTCTTCACGGCCAGCCACGGCATCCGGCGACGCTCGGCCGCCAACGCGTCACGGGCGCGGGTCAACTCCTTCTCCTTCACGAGCAGCTGCTGACGCGCAGCCTCCCACTCCTGCGCTGAAACGATCGGTGGTGTCTTCATTTTCGGTTCCTCTGATTTTCTCTTTGTTTCTTTCGCTTAAGAAATTTCGAGAGCGCGAGTGTGGTCAACCCGCCACTCGAAGTCGCGCCGATTGCGACCAAAACGAGATTGGCGAAGCATGCGGGACACATGGTTACTTATTTCCTTTCTTGGCCACAGCTTTGTTTGTTTTTTCCAAATAGACAGCCAAGCGGTCGAGCGAGCCTTCCCAGAACTTGCGATATTCCTCGACCCATTTTGCGGCTTGCTTGAGCGGCTTCGCGTCCAATTGCATTTCATGAACTCGTCCGTAGCGGCGACGCCGGAGAAGTCCCGCTTTTTCCAGCACCCGTAAATGTTTCGAGACTGCTGGTAACGACATGGCATGCGGGCGGGCCAGATGGGTGACGCATTTATCGCCCCGGGCGAGATGGGCGAGGATTCGCCGGCGCGTCGGGTCAGCCAGGGCGGCAAAGGTGCGATTCAAGCTTGTCGGGGGATATTTAACCATCTGGTTAAATATATAACAGAGGGTTTTGGAGTCTGCAAACATTTTTTTTCAGCTCGCCCCGGTTTGCAGAAGTTCGCTGATCGCGCCGGCCGCCGAAACAATCGGCCAGGCTGAAATTGCCAGGAGCGGCCGAAGAGCAGCGCTTCGATGGCAAATTCCAGGTGATTTTCAGTCGCAAAGAAATCTCGAGCGAATTGGCGAATAGATCGACGACTGGTCGGTGTTTTGGCTCGCTCCCGTCTGAAAACGGTTCGTTTAATCGTGATTAGATGCATGATTGAGCGTAATCGACGCCCGTGCTCGGTCAGGTTAC
>QHRF01000047.1 GCA_003220055.1 Verrucomicrobiota bacterium
ATTTGAGCTGATGAAGAAAATTCTCTTTCAGCCGTTCGATTTGAAAAAATGGTTGGTCATCGGTTTCGCGGCGTGGCTCTCGAATCTGGGGAGCGGCGGTTACAATTTCCGATTCAATCGAGGTGACTGGAAGGGCGTTCCCTGGTTTCAAGGCCTCGACAACACGATCAATCAAATTCCGCATTGGATCCTGTTAACCGGTCTGGGTGTAATCATCGCGCTGGTGTTCGCCCTCATGATCGTCTTTGCGTGGCTGAGAGCGCGCGGCCGTTTCATGTTTGTAGATTGTATTGTCAAGAATCGGGGTGCAATCGCGGAGCCGTGGCGGGAATTTCGCGAACAGGGTAACAGCTATTTTCTTTTAGCGTTACTCGCTGGCTTCATCATTGTGATCGTTGCCGGCGTAGCGTCGCTGCCGTTTATGCTTCCAATCATCCGGGGCGTGACGTTCCTGCATCTGCACGACGTTTACCTCATTTGCATGATTGCTCTCTGGGCCGTTGTCTTCGTCCTGCTCATTCTCGCGTGGACGTTGATCTCTCATTTCATGGTCGCGATCATGTATCGTCGGCGCTGTCTGGCGCTTGAAGCTTTTTCGGCAGCGGTCTCGTTGATTACGAATTACCCCGGCGAAATCACGCTCTATTGTTTGTTTTGGATTGCGCTTGGGATTGGAGCGGCAATCGCAGCCTGCGCAGTAATTCTGGCGACGTGTTGCATTGCGCTCATTCCGTACATCGGGACAGTAATCTTGCTGCCGTTGCTTGTTTGTCTGCGCGCGTTCGGGCTCCGATTCATCCGACAATTCGGTCCTGACTACGATGTCTGGGCTGCGATGCCTGAAGCTTCGCCAACGTCGTCTATTCCGCCGCCCCTGCCGAGCTAACGCAGTTACACCTCAGTCGCTGCCCAGAATTTGCGAAACGCGGTCGGCCACGTGCGATCGATCACGCTTTCGCGCGCGAGATTACCCATCCGTTTTCGCCGATCGGGATCGGCAACCAGCTCTCGAATCGCGCGGGTGAGGTCTTCGACGTCGTGCGATTTCGTGATCAAGCCGTTGCGATTGTTCTCGACCAACTCTTTCGGTCCGCCCGAATCGGAAACGATCACCGGAACGCCGGAGGCTTGCGCTTCAATGATCACATTGCCGAACGTGTCCGTGGTGCTCGGAAAAACGAAGATATCGGCCGAGGCGTAAGCGGCCGCGAGCTCCCCGCCAGTCAAATATCCGGTGAAGAGAGCCTCCGGGAGCGATTCGGAAAACTCGCGCGCATACGGGCCGTGGCCGACAACACAAAGTTGGACCGACAATCCCTCGTCGCGCAGCCGCCGATACGCTTCCGCCAAAAGATCGAGATCTTTCTCACGTGAGACTCGACCGACATAAAGCAATCGAATGTGACCGTTTTTCTCGCCGAATTTTTCGAAGAACGCCGGATCGCGCCGGGTAGGATGGAACAGCTGCGTGTCGAGCCCGCGGGGGAAAATTTTCAACTTGGCCGGTTCAAACCCGCGCTTGATCCAGCTTTCTCGATATTCCTCCGAGTTCACGAAGACAGTATCGAGCTGGTTGTAGAACCAGTGCATGTAGCGCCAGGTCACGCTTTCGAGAAAACTGTCTTCGGTCAGGATGCGGACATATTGCGGAAAATCGGTGTGATAGATGCCGCTGGTTTGCAGGTTCAGCATTTTCGCCGCCAGCAATGCGGTCAAACCGATCGGCCCCGGCGTGCTGATAATAATTTCGCTGAAGTTTTCCCGCTGGATGTAATCGAGCATTTGCAGGATCGGCGGAAAACTAAGCTTTTGCAGCTCATACTCCGGCAATTCAAACTCGCCGATCGGTTTGAAGTTTTTGATCGGCGCGTCGTCGATGGTGAGTTCGTTTCGCGAAGTCACGACGATCAATTCCTTTCCGGCCGCAGCACCGGCTGCGGTCATTTTTCGAATGGTGGTAGCGACGCCGTTTACATCCTCGAGCGTATCGGTGAACCAGGCGCGCTTGTTGTTCTGCAAGGCCGCTGGAATTTTGCCGGTCAACTCCTTGAATATGGTTCTCAACCAATTGCGTGAGGGCGCTTGGCTGTGGAACCCATAAATGTAAGGTGCGAGCACGACCAGAATCGGCGCGATCGCGCTCAAAGCCTGCACGCTTTCGAGCATGTTTCCGGCGCTAATTTGTTGAACGAATTTTTGGAAGAAGCGAAATGCGAGCTGCTCCGCGACCATGTTCGCCATGACAAAAGCTCGCCGTTCAGGCTCGGGAATTGAATCCAATTCCTGGGCCATTTTTGCCTTCACTTCAGGTCGCCCGAAATAACCGGAAAGTTCCTTCCAGAGAGAAACATTGGCCGGCTTGAAGAGCTCGAAAATCTTACCGGACCTCACGGCTTGCCCAAACAAACTCGCTTTCTCTGCGAGCGTGAATTCGGTCGGGTCCCGGCCTTCCATGAACCGGGAGAACATTTGTTCAACCAGAGCCGCACTTGGTCCCAGCTTCTCGTGGAAGTGGTCCTGAATAAAACAGGCGACAGTGTTATAAAATCCGTGAGAAAGGGCGAGGGGAGTTCCGCCGTGGCCATGCGCCTGGCACTTGCCCGCGCGAATGTGCTCGAGAAATTTGTCCGTTGAATCGGCGCGCGGTGTTTCGGTGTAAGCCGTGGCGATGAATTGACCGCCGTGATCGTCCGAGCCACCGACAAGGATTTTCTTCCACGCCTGCTCGTGGGTGGGCGCCAAATTGTGTTTTTTGGCCAGCTCCTCGATTTTTTCCGGAGTAAGCGAACCGAAGAGCTGCTGTGCGAGTTCGCTTAGGAGTGCATCGCGCAGGCCGTTGATTCCTTCAAAATGTTTGAAGAGTAAAATCAGCCGCTCGAGATGCGATGCCTCGAGCTTGCCGTTGATGCTGTAAAGCGGATGCGCGACCGCGTGCGCGATCTGTGCGCCCTGTAAGTAGCGCTGGAGCGAGAAAATATTGTCCCGGACAATGACGATGTCGTCGTGTTGCTTTTCAGTAATGCCCCAGACTAAAAGGTGAATCTTGCACGGATCTTGCGGAAAATAAGTCGTAACCTGCTCACTGATGAACGTGTTCGGCAGATTGAGAATCTCCAGACAACCGTCGATTGTGTCGTGATCGGTGATGGTCACGAAATCCATTCCGCGCTCGAGCAGTTGCCGATGCAGCTCGCGCGGGTCGGAATAGGAATCGGGAAAATCAAACCGCCGGAAAAGCCATTCTTCCGAGCGCGCACTAAAACGTGAGTGAATGTGGAGGTCACATTTGCTCATATATATCTAGAGGCCGCGTCTGCGCCGCTGCTCAGCGATCCAATCCTGGTACGTCGTCGGTGTCCTGCGGCCGTCGATATCACCGATAAGATCGACAATCTGTCGCCAGATGGCCGGATGGGAAAAGTCTGGCGGATGAATACTGAGACGCACGAGCGGTTTGCTCTCGAGAGCGCGACCCAGCGCGGCGTTCCAAGCCAGACTGACCGCACGTCGCCAACTGTTGCGAGCGCTGTAAACGACCGATCTCGCCGGAAATGTTTCACCGGAGCGCAAATCGCGCAGTGTTCGCAGCCGAGTCGTATATTCCATTTCCGCATCGCGCGCTGCTCGTTCCCCTTCGCTGCTCAGCAACCACGCCGGCGCGACAAAACCGCGTGGTTTTAACCCCGCGTTGCGAAATTCGTCCCGCCCGCTTTTGATTCGCCGAAAAGCTTCGTCGTATCCGAGATCATAAAATTCGCCTTCGCCCTGGGTATAAAATTGGGTCACGAATTTCTCGAGAGAGCTTTGGCGCGCTTGCCGCGGCCGTTCGTGAAAATATCCGTGAATGACGATTTCGTTCCCGGCCGCTTCCAAATTGCGCAGCCAGGAAACGAATTGTCGATCTTGCATTGACGCGCCCTGGTGATGGTAATCGGGCACAACCAGGAGCGAGCAGTGTCGGATTCCTTTTGCTGTCAGCTCGGAAATAATTTTGTCCGCGATCGGTTTTGTTGACGGCGCCACGTCGTGAACGGAAACAATGAGATAATCTTTGGTCGCACTCGCCGCCGCGACAACGGGCAGAAACTGCGTGGCCACAGCCGAGGTCATTTTCCCAAATTTTCGACCCCGCTTGGGGTAGGAACAAGCGGAAACTGCAGCACCTGAGGTGGATCGCCCGCGGAGCGGCCGATCCACCTCAGGAGGAATTGCGTCAACGCACAGCGCCCATTTTGAGGATCATCCGGAACTCTCGCCCACCCAGCGGCATGACCGACAAACGCGATTGTCGAACCAGAGCGATATTCTTCAGCTCCCGCTTTGCTTTGATCTGTGGAAGCGTCACCGGCTGCGGCAAAGGTTTGATCGGAACCAGATCGACCGCGCTCCAATCGCCTTCTTTCGCCGGCGCATCGCGATAAGCAGTGCGCGCGACTTTTGCGATGCCGACGACCGCCTTTTCCTCGCCGCTATGATAAAAGAGCACTTCATCTCCCTTGGACATGCGACGCAGATTGTTGCGCGCGGCAAAATTTCGCACTCCGGTCCAACTTGTGCCGCTATCGGCCACAAAATCGGACCAGGAATAATCGGACGGTTCTTGTTTCACGAGCCAGAAATTTTTCATCGCTTCAACTTAACGCGGTTCGACAATTGTCGATCTTTGTTTGAAGATCGACATCATGGCGCGCTTGCCATTCATCACGTTCGAAGGCTCGGAGGGTTGCGGAAAATCGACCCAGGTGCAACGACTCGCCGCGCGGCTCGAGAAATTGGGCGTTCCATTTCTTATCACCCGCGAACCAGGCGGGACTGCGATCGGAGAATCGATCCGCGAGCTGCTGCAATTTGCGCCGCAGAGCGCCGGTATGACGCCGGAGACCGAATTGCTTCTTTTTGAAGCGAGCCGCAGCCAGCTTGTCCGCGAACTAATCAAGCCGGCGCTCGAAAGTGGCAAATGCGTGATCGCGGACCGGTTTTTCGATTCCACAACCGTTTATCAAGGGGTCGCGCGCAAATTGGACCGGAACATCGTGCGACAACTGAACGCCTTCGCTGTCGGCGATTGTGTTCCTGACGTTACATTCCTGCTCGATGTTGATGTAAAAACGGCGCGATCGCGGATGCAGCAGCCACGCCGCCCGGACCGGATGGAACAGCAATCGGACGAATTTTACGAAAAAGTCCGCGACGGCTATCAGGAACTCGCGCGGTGGCAGCGAGATCGAATTGTGATGATCGAGGGCTGGCAGTCGCCGGATGATGTCGAGAAGGAGATTTGGGACATTCTTCTGACTCGGTTCCCGCAACTCGTCTCGAAATCAGAAATCAACAATCAGAAATCAGAAACTTAAAAGATGGCTTTCACTCGGAAGGCAGCGATTGGACTTTTGCGACGCGCGCACGATCAGAAACGATTGGGCCACGCCTATTTAATTTCAGGACCGGCGGGGAGCGGCAAACGGGAAGTGGCCGCAGAGTTGGCGAGCACCGTTAATGGAACACACGCGGGCGATGTTTTTTCGTCAAAGGCGCGGGAGATTTTTGTGGCCGAGCCGGAATCGAAATCGAGAAGAATTCTAATCCAGCAGATTCGCGAGCTCGAACACGGTCTGCAAATGCGCGGCGCGGAGGGCCGCCGGAAAGTAGCGATCATCGCCGAAGCGGATCGTCTTCAGCCGCAGGCGGCGAACGCGTTTCTGAAAACGCTGGAAGAACCTCCGGCCAATTCGCTTTTGCTTTTGCTCAGTGCGTTGCCGGAAGCATTGCCGGACACGATTGTGTCGCGTTGCATTTCCATTCCGCTGGCGGCGAACGGCGAAGGAATTGAAATTCCGGAGCGCGCTGAACTGGTTGAATTGCTCCGTGACGCTGCGCGCGAAAAGAACTGGAGTATCCAGCAAGCTTATCGTGTCGCCCAAGGAATGCAGTCATTGCTTGGTGAAATCCGCGAACAAATTAGAGCGCAAACCGCCGAGGCGTTGAAGGATGAAGAGGCGCGTTACCGGAATTCGACCGACGGCGCATGGCTGGACGATCGCGAAGATTATTACAAGGCGCTGGCGGAAAGTCTTTACATTCAACGTCGCGCGGCACTTGTGGAAGTGTTGCTCGAGTTTTGGTCGGATGTGTTACGGGCGCGTAGCAAAGTCGCCCGGTGCGATTTGTCTGCGGCAAAAAAGGAAACCGCCATGCTGGCGGACCGTTTTAGCACACCGGAAGTACTGCGCCGGATTCAGCGTCTGGAAGAATTGCGGGACAACCTCGGCCGCAACATTCAGGAAGCGCTCGCCTTCGAGGTCGCGTTTCTGGATGTCTTCGGTTCCTGAAGCTCTTAGATTTTCTCGGAGGAGAAAATTCTCAAGAACTTTCCGCGATAAAAATCGTAATACGCTGGTGAAGGGAGATCTAATCGCGATTACTCAAGCGTGAAAGACCGCAAGCAGACTAAAGCGAGTTTGAAGAGGGGCTTGGGCGCAGCAATCAGGCGCGAAAGATCGGTTCTTAGGATTTCCCAAGGCGAACTCGCGTCTCGTGCCGGTCTGCATCGAACGTACGTCTCAGACCTAGAGCGTGGAGCACGCAATCCTTCCATCGACAGCATCGAGAAACTTGCCCGTGCGCTGGAGATTTCGGTCGCAAAACTTTTTGCGGCCGCCGGTAACGGCAAACACTGACGGCGAACTCTCGAGATTTCTGTCTCGATCATGATGTATTGACAGTTTCGGAGCAGCGCGGAGCATTGCGGCCTGAAGATGAGATTCGAAAATCAGGCGGCGATCGTGACCGGCGCGGGGCGGGGGATTGGACATGCAATCGCTGTCCGTCTCGCGAGTGAAGGCGCGCGGATCGCGTGTGTCAGTCGGAGCGAAGAAAATGCCAAGCGCACGGCGGATGAATTAAATATTTTGGGTGCGGATTCGGCGAAACATTACGCGGTCGACGTTGCCGATCACGCCGCGGTCCAAAAAACAGGCGCTCAAATTCTCGAGGACTTTACCAAGATCGACATCCTGGTGAATAATGCCGGCGTTACGCGAGATGGCCTTGCTATGCGAATGTCGGTGGAAGATTGGGACACGGTCATCAACACCAATTTGCGCGGCGCCTTCAATTTCACTCAGGCAATCATCCGCGCGATGATCAAACAACGCAGCGGTCGCATCATTAATATCACGTCGGTGATCGGTCTGATCGGCAACGCCGGCCAAACCAATTATGCCGCGAGTAAAGCAGGATTGATTGGGTTTACCAAATCGCTCGCGCGCGAATTGGCCAGTCGCAACATTACCGTTAACGCGGTCGCGCCCGGATTCATCACCACGGATATGACTGCAGGTCTGTCCGACGAGATTAAGAAAACGATCCAGTCCCAGATCCCGCTCGGCAAAACTGGCGCGCCCGAAGATGTCGCGAGCGCGGTTGCATTTCTCGCGTCAGCCGAGGCGAGTTACATCACCGGCCAAATCTTGTGTGTTGATGGCGGAATGGTGATGTAAGTGCGAAGGCGCACAGCCTTTTCAGGCAGCTGCTTCCGCGTGTTCTTCCTGGCCGCTCGACGACGACGAAGTCGAAAATCCAAATCGTTCGCAGTACTCGGCAAATCCATTTATCTCGTTCAGCTTGAAATTCGTCGCATCGTAGCGATGCACGCCGTTCATTTGCGAAGCTTGTCGTGCCAGGACCATGCGCATGCGTTCTTCGGTCTCCTTCGTGAAGCTCCAGCCAAAATGTTCGTAAACGCGTCGTGCGGCTGCGATCGGCTCACGCCGCACATCGTCGTAACGCAGATCGCAAACGCGTGACACCGTTAGCTGATCACGCGCGCGCATGAAAGTCTTCAGCGCTTGGGACCAATAAGTCAGCGCATCGCGACCGATTTGGACTGGATCGACCGCATCACTAAAGACACGCCTCAAAATTGTGACAAGACTTGAAACCGAAACAACCGCTTCCATCGGGTCGCGATGGATTTGAACGAATCGCGCGTCCGGATAGATCGACAATAACGCTGGCACGGCGAACATGTGGGCCGGCGCTTTCAGGACCCATTGCTCGGCTGATCGTCTGAACTGAAGATGTTGCAGAGAACGGCGATGAAATTCATAGGCCGATCGCAAATCCTGGTTGAAAAACCACGCGCGATAGGTTGGGACGTTGTACATCGTGTCGAATTGATCGCTCATGAATGTCGGGCTCATCAGTGAAACGCATTCCTGCGGCAGCTCCGCGCCGGTGGCATGCACACTTTCGAAAGTCGGCGCCAGCCAGCGCAGCATCGCGAGATTTCTGGCTGCCTGGCGAATACGCTCTTGTCGATCTTTCGAGCTTGGCGGTGATGGCGACATCACTTCCCACGTTAACGGCGCGCGATGCGCCGGATCGGCGGCGAGGAGAATGTGTAACAAAGTCGTCCCGCTACGTGGCAAGCCGACCACGAACAACGGTTGGCGGATTTCTTGTTGTGCGATCCCGGGGTAAAGCTGGCGGTCCCGCGTAAGAAGAAGGCGATTGCACAAAATGCGCACGACATCGCTCCGCAGCGCCATTTTTCCGATTACATTAAGCCGCCCCTCGCGATCACAGGATTCGAGCAAGCGGGACAGTGGCTCAAGAAATTCTCCAGGACCGAAGTCCTCGAGATCACAGCGACGCTTTGCCGTCTCGAGGAATTTGGTGGCGGATGGAGCTGTCGATCTTATACCGACTTTTTCCAGCCCGGCGCCGGCTTTGTTCAACGCGCGGATTAAAATCGGAGCGCGAGTTTGCTCGACGGTCGTAGGGGCGCGCATACATCGACAATTGTGGCAGGTGCGCCCGAAGGCAAGCCCGCATCTTGCGCGACGGACACAGCCGTTCCATCGTTCCTTATGACGACGGAGAAAGCGACGTTCGGGGCGGGGTGTTTTTGGGGCGTGGAAGAGACTTTTCGCAAGCTTGAGGGCGTGAGCTCGACCGCCGTAGGGTATGCAGGCGGGAACAAAGAGAATCCGAGCTACGAAGATGTTTGCAGTGACGAGACCGGCCACGCCGAGGTTGTTCAAGTGGAATTCGATCCTTCGCAAATAACTTACGATCAGATCCTCGACGTTTTCTGGTCGAACCACAATCCGACGACGCTGAATCGACAAGGTCCCGATGTAGGCACGCAATACCGCTCGGTGATTTTTTATCATTCACCGGAGCAAAAAGCCGCGGCGGAAAAGTCGAAGCAAGAGATCAGCGAAAGCGGCAGATTTAATCGACCGGTCGTAACGCAAATCGAGCCCGCTCCGAAGTTCTGGCGCGCGGAAGAATATCACCAGCGCTATTTGGAAAAGCGCGGCCAATCGCACTGCGCGATCTAAGCCAAATGGCCGGCGAAGTCGTCCGCACGAAAACCTTCGTCCCCGATGCGGCCAACTTCATTGTCGATCTTGCCCACAAAGCGCTGGCTGAGCGGAACGAGTTCCGGATCGCGTTATCAGGGGGAAATACGCCGCGGCCGGTTTATTCGGAAATTGCGCGGATCGGTCGCGATTTGCCATGGGAACGCACTCTGATCACGTTCGGGGACGAGCGCTGTGTGCCGCCCGACGACGCGCAGAGTAATTTTCGCATGGCGCGAGAAGCTTTGTTCGTTCCCGCGAGCGTGCCTGAAAAATCAATCATGCGAATGCGCGGCGAGATCGATCCGGCCATTGCAGCCCAACAATATCAGGACGATGTCGATCTTCTGGCGACACAGCGTGGCGAACAAATTTACCGGCACGATCTGATTTTGCTCGGACTGGGCGACGACGGCCACACCGCTTCACTGTTCCCCGAAAGCGCCGCGCTGAACGAGGCGACCCGGCGCGTGGTCGCGAACTTCGTCTCGAAGCTGAACGCATGGCGACTGACTTTTACGTTTCCACTCGTCAACCATGCACGACACGTCTGCTTTCTGGTGAATGCGAGCAAGCAGGCGAAGTTGACCGAGCGCGTAATTAGCGGCGATCCGCAGTTTCCGGCGTCGCGAGTAAATCCGACCGCCGGCAAGCTGACCTGGATTTTAGGCGAGTGAACCTTGTTGTTGATCAACAATTCAACAATGCCAGTCCGGCTCGGACCTCAACCTCTCAACTTCTTCAGTACTGCTCGCCTTCGTCCGGCTTTTGGGTCACGCGATCGTCGATCGCCCAGACATGCAACATTACCGCTCCCCAATAGGGGATCAGCATCAGGATTCCCCATCCGGCTGACGCGATCGCGGCCAAAATTGCGAAAGCGATTGCGGTAGGAGTAATGAGGAGCAAAATGAGCGCGCCCATCACGCGATGGCCTTTATAGATATGGCCGAGTCCGGGAATGATGCTGAGCAATATCGCCATCGCATCGCTTGCTTTCGGCTCCGCCGGCTTGGTGGCTTCAAGTGTCCAGTCGCAGTTGGTGCACGCTTGCGCGTTTGCGGGCAGGGTGGTCCCGCAAAAAGGACATTGCATGGTGTCGAAGCTGACCGGTGCCGGTTGCGGGTCTTAGAATGTATGGCCCCTGCCAATGGCGACGCTTTCTGAGATTGTCGAATACACGAACAAGTACTTGCGCATTCGCAAAGTCGAAGATTGGCCAAACGCGCTCAACGGCCTCCAAATCGAAAACTCGGGCAACGTCACCAAAATGGGCGCTGCCGTAGATGTCTCCACGCGAGTTTTGACGGCAGCCGCCAGAAGACAGATCAATCTTCTGATCGTGCATCATGGTTTGTTTTGGCGGGGCTTGCAGCCGGTCGCGGGCGCGTTGCGCGGACAATTAAAACTCGCCTTTGAAAACGACATCGCGCTCTACAGCGCGCATCTGCCACTAGATGTTCATTCTGAAGTGGGCAATAATGCGCGGCTCGCGGCGGCGCTTGGATTCAAAAAGACGAAACCGTTCCTGGAAGAACGAGGGGAGCTGGTTGGATTGAAGACGAAGAACACGCTACCGCGGGCGGCGTTGATCCGAAAGCTTAGAACTGCATTACGTGGCCCGATAAAGACATTCAATTTCGGACCAACGGAAATGAACAGGGTTGGGATCGTAACCGGCGCTGCCGGCTCGGAAATTTATCGGGTCGCGCAAGAGAAAATCGACACCTTCATTACAGGCGAAGCGCCGCATTGGGCTGCGGTTGCCGCGGAGGAATTGGGAATCAATCTTCTTCTCGGCGGCCATTACGCGACCGAAACGTTCGGCGTTAAGGCCCTCGCCACGCATCTCTCGGAACGCTTCACGTTACCCTGGGAATTTTTGAATTTCCCGACCCGTCTTTAAAGCGCGATTAGGATTTCTTTTTCGCGACTTTGACCGTGCTTCCACCGAGCTGTTGTGCGCGGGTTGTCGCGCGAGCGGCGTCGGCCGCCCGGCCGGCGATACGATATTCGTCAGCCAAATGTTGCCAGGGGCGAGGCGCGTTCGGCATTAACTGGGTCGCTTTTTCGAATGCAGTGATCGCTTCTCGGTGATTCCCTTTTTTCTGATAAGCGAGTCCAAGATGCTCCCACACCGTCCCATAACTTGGATTCAAACTCGCGCCTTTGCGCAAATAACTGATTCCGCTGTCGACCTGCCCAGTAGCCTGAAGGCAAAATCCGAGTTGCGATTGGACAAGATAATCTTGTGGCAGCAGTTGGGCTGCGCGCCGAAGTGGTGGAATGGCCTGAGGGATTCGGTCGAGGTTGATATAACTAAAACCAATCGCCGCGAGCATCGGCGCGCTGTCTGGTGAGACGTCGGCACCTCGGGCAATGGCGTTCAAGGTGGCATCGGTGTGACCGAGCGACCTTTCGGCGCGTGCCAGTTGAATCCACATGTAAACGTTTTGCGGGGCCAGGGCCGCCGCCTTTTGCGCATACTCGACGCTCTCCTGTTTGCGCCCGGTGCGTAATGCGCAATCACTCAGCGCATAGTAAGCTCCCGCTGCTTTCGGATCGATTTCGACGACGCGTCGTAGATGCGGCATTGCGGCAGCAAAATGATTCTGCTTGCCCTCGATTAACGCCAACCCGAAGTGCGCTAAAGTCAACCGCGGCTGAATTGCGATTGCGCTGTGGAGCGCAGTCGTGGCTTCAGCGTATTGCTGGACATCGATCGCGAAGTAGCCACGCAAGATTTGCGCGCCGGCGCTGCGAGGATAACGCTCGGCTAGTTTGCGCGATAGATTCAGCGCCAGCGGAAGATTCCGACCTAGCGCCGCTTGGAGGACTTGTCGAACGAGCGGATCTTTTGCCGCAGGATCGTCAGTCTGGACGGCTTGATGGAGCGGAGGCTTCGCAATTTTTTCCGGCGGCGGCAGCTTGCTCAGCAATCGATCGATCGAAGGATCCTGCGCATGAAGGGTCGAAATAAGTGACGCCACCAGGGCGGTAATTAGTACTTGGGGGAACTTTGTTTTCATCGGCGAATTTGTATCTGTCCTAATGATAGAAAGGAAACCAAAATTCCACTGGCTCACTTGCCGATCATTCACCGAACTGTTAGACAAATGAAAATGTCCTCCCAAAAAGTGATCGCCATCGCAATTGTCATAATTGTCTTGTATTGCTGCCCAAGATCGATCTTGGCCGCCAGTTGCGTCTGGAAAGTAACGAGCAGCGACGGCCATTCTCTCTATCTCGGAGGTTCATTTCACGCTCTGCGGCCGAGTGATTATCCGCTTCCATCTCAGTACAATCGTGCATTCGACGCCTGTTCCCGCCTGGCATTCGAAGATGATCCGAAAGCTGGTGAGGCGAGTTTCCGCGCGCTGGTGAAGGCCGGCGAATATCCAAAGGGTGACAGTTTGAAAAATCACGTCGACCCTCGAACGTATGCCTATCTTCGGCGGTTCTTCGGTTTGCATGATGTGTCTGAGGACAAGTTCTCCCGATTTCGACCCTGGTTGATCGACATCATACTGTCAGCTCCACATCCGGAGTACTACCAGCTAGGCGTGGAGAGATTTCTGGAACGACGCGCTAAAGCTGCGGGAAAGCCGATCACCGGGTTGGAATCCGCGCGCGAACATAATGACGTGTTTACAGGGCTTACGGATAGACAGGCGGAAGCACTGCTACTCACGTTATTCATCAACGCCGGCCGCGGAGAGAATAATGGCGTGAACATGTTTCAAGCTTGGCGCCACGGCGATGCTGAAGTGCTTGCTTCCCAGACGCGCGACTCCTTTCGCGATTTTCCCACCATGGCGGTTCGAATGTTGGACGCACGAAATCACAATTGGATCCCGAAGATTGAAAACTATCTTCGCAGCGGGCAGGTCTACTTCGTTGTCGTCGGAGCAGCGCACATGGGCGGTTCGAGCGGTCTACTGGCTTTGCTCCGTCAGGGCGGCTGCAAGATCGAGCAACTTTGATCGCCGTCCCTTGCGCCGAAAATCGCATCGACCGCCTCGAATGGAAGTTTTTGCTTTCGTAAAGTCGGAGACGTTGTTCTTTGTTCGCCGATGGCTGAACCTCAGCGAGTAAGCACCCGCGCGACCGGCGTCGTTGGCGTGGCGGTTATGTGCTCGCGCCTGCTTGGATTGATTCGCGAACAGGTTTTTGCCGGACTTTTCGGCGCCGGTAAAAACCTGGACGCCTTCCTGATGGCGTTTCGGTTGCCGAATCTGTTGCGCGATTTATTTGCCGAGGGCGCGCTCTCGACTGCGTTCATTACTACATTTTCACGAAAGATCGCGACAGAAGGCGATGAATCCGCCTGGCGACTTGGCAACAAGGTCGCAACCCTGACCGCAGTCTTCATGAGCGCGGTCACGTTGCTCGGTATCATCTTTGCGCCACAACTGATTCATTTGATGACGTGGTGGAGTTGGTCGCCGGAGAAAACGGAGACCACGATTTTGCTCACTCGCATCATGTGGCCGTTCATTTTGCTCGTCTCCCTCGCCGCGTTGGTGATGGGAATGTTGAACGCGAAGCATGTCTTCGGCGCGCCGGCGATGGCTTCGAGTTTTTTTAATCTCGGGTCGATCATTGGCGGCGTTGCGTTCGGTTGGTGGCTCGATCCGCATTTCGGCACGCGCTCGCTGATCGGATTGTCGATCGGGACTCTGATCGGCGGAATCTGGCAGTTGTCCTCGCAATTTCCTTCGCTGCGGCGTGTCGGGTACAAGTACCACACGGACTTCCATTGGCGCGATCAAGGCGTGCGGACCGTGCTGACGCTGATGGGTCCGGCTGTGATCGCGGCCAGCGCAGTGCAGGTAAATGTGCTGATCAACAGCGGTTTCGCGGCCCGACTTGGCGACGGTCCGGTCAGTTGGTTGAACATCGCTTTCCGATTGATGCAATTGCCGCTCGGTATTTTTGGCGTCGCAGTCGGTACCGTCACCTTGCCGTTGGTCTCGCGCACGGCCGCGCTCGGCGACATGGCCGCCTTTCGTTCGGCTCTGGCGCACGCGATTCGCCTCGTCACGTTGCTGACAATTCCGGCTGCGATCGGATTGATCATCCTTGCGCAACCGATCATCAGCGTGATTTATGAGCACGGGCGTTTCACGCCCGAAGCAACACGACAAACGGCCGGCGCCTTGCAATTTTATGCGATCGGACTGGCCGCTTATTCGGCGGTGAAAGTTTTGGCGCCGGCATTTTACGCGCTCGATAAACGCTACCTCCCGATGGTGGTCAGCATTTTCTCGATCATTATTAATTTCATTTTGAACTGGTTTTTCATGTTCAAAGTCGGGCTCGGCCACCGCGGCCTCGCGCTTTCGACCAGCCTCGTCGCGCTCACCAATTTCCTGCTCTTATATATTATGATGCGAAAATATGCTGGCCCGCTCGAGACCCGGGCGATCCTGGGACTGCTGGCAAGGCTGGCGATTCCTTCGCTGCTTCTGGCCGGTATTTGCTGGCTCGCATTGGAATTTCTTTTTCAAGCGGGCGCGCCATTGCCTGAATGGCAGAAAATTATTGGTGTGTTGCTTGTAATTGCTGTCGCCGCCGCAGCGTTCTTTGGAAGCGCGTTTCTTTTCCGGGTCACCGAAGTGCGCGACATTGTCGATCTTGTCCGACAGAGGTTTGGCAGGTAGGGGCGATTGACCCAATCGGTCCGATCTGGACTTGCGTTTGCGGGCGGTTCAGGCAAACCGCCCTACCTAAGCGCTTGATCGAGATCTTCGATCAAATCGTCGGCGTTTTCCAAGCCGATCGATAATCGGATTAGACCTTCTGGCGAGGTCGTGCCCGGACCTTCGATCGAAGCGCGGTGCTCGATCAAGCTTTCGACACCGCCCAGGCTGGTCGCGCGCGTGAAGATTTTCGTGCTGGCCGTGACTTTCATGGCCGGATCGCGGCCACCTTTCACTTCAAACGAAAGCATTCCGCCGAACATCGACATCTGCTTTTGCGCGATCTTGTGGCCGGGGTGCGCTTGCAAACCGGGATAATGCACGCGCTCGGCCTTGGGATGGGCGGCGAGAAACTCGGCCACCTTGGCGGCGTTTTGCGAATGCGCGCGCATCCGCCAGGGCAGCGTTCGCATTCCGCGCAGAATCAGCCAACAATCGAAGGGCGAGGGGACCGCGCCGCCTTCATATTGAATGTTGCGAATGCGCTGAAAAAGATCGCCGTCGCTTTTTGCGACCACAATTCCGCCCAAGACGTCGCAATGGCCTCCAAAATATTTTGTGGTGGAATGAAGAATAAAATCGGCGCCGAGATCGAACGGTCGCTGAAGAATGGGCGCCCAGGTATTGTCGCAAAGGCAGAGCGCACCGGCGTCATGCACAATTTTTGAAATTTCGGCCAGATCGACAATTTTGAGCAGCGGATTGGAGGGCGTTTCCATCCAGGCGAGCTTCGTTTTTGGACCCACCGCTTTTTTCACCGCGATCAGGTCGCTCATGTCGATGAAATCGGCTTGAAGTCCCCAACGCAGGAAAATTTCGCGGAGCAATCGCGACGTGCCGTAGTAGGCGTCCACGTGCGCGAGGACATGGTCGCCTGGCGCGAGCGCCTGAAAAATTGCGCCGGTCGCGCCAGTGCCGGAGGCAAACGCGGCCGCGCCGGCGCCGCCCTCGAGCACGCTGATTCCCTCCTCCAGAGCCTGGCGATTCGGGTTATTGTTGCGCGTATACATGAATCCGCGCGAGTAGGTGCCTTCCACGTCGCGCTCGAAGGTGGTGGAAAGGTGAATGGGCGCTGAGACTGCGCCGGTGGCAGGATCGACCCGCTGGCCGGCGTGCACGGCGAGAGTTTCAATTTTCATGTGTCGCGGAGAGGTTACGAATTCCGAGAGGATTGTCGATCCATTCGACTTTGCTCGCGCTTTCGCCAAAGGCTACTGTGGCGCGAGCAGGACATGCCTTGCGCCGCTTTGCATTTGACGCGATGTTTTTCTGGCGGAAATAGCATCTGCACTTTTCTCGCGGATACACCGCTTTTCGTTTGATGACGATTTACGACGACGAAGTTTTTAAGATGGCCTGCGACCAGTTTCAGGTCATTGCCGATTACCTCAGCATCGACAAGAACGATCGTGAACGGCTGATGTATCCGAAGCGCGCCATCGCCGTCACCCTGCCCGTGCACATGGACGATGGCAGCACGAAGACGTTTCAGGGTTATCGCGTCCAGCATCACCTCACGCTCGGACCGACCAAGGGCGGAACGCGATTCGCGCCGTCGCTATCAATGGGCGAGACGGCCGCGCTCGCGATGTGGATGAGTTGGAAATGCGCGCTGGCAAATTTGCCTTATGGCGGAGCAAAAGGCGGCGTGGCTTGCGATCCGTCCAAGTTGTCGCGCACCGAGCTCGAAGCGGTTTCGCGCCGCTACATGCAGGAGATGATTTCGTTTGTTGGACCGCACACCGACATCATGGGTCCGGACATGGGGACGAACGAACAAATCATGGCCTGGTTCATGGACACTTATTCGGTCTACATGGGTTACGCCGTGAACGAAATCGTCACCGGCAAGCCGGTCGCAATCGGTGGAACTGAAGGCCGCCGCGAAGCGACTGGACGCGGCGTCGTTTATTTGATCGAGCGCGCGCTGAACATGTTGAAGATCGATCCCGAAAAGTGCACTGCCATCGTGCAGGGATTTGGAAACGTCGGCGCGGTCGCGGCCCTTTCGCTTGCTTACAAAAGCGGCGTCAAAGTCATCGGCATCAGCGATGCCTACGCCGCGATCTACAATCCAAAAGGCATTGACGTTGAAGCGGCAGAGCAGCACGTTTTGAAAAAAGGAAATTTGCGCGCATTTCACGAGGCCGATCATGTCGATCCGAAGGGTCTGCTGACCATGCCCTGCGACGTTCTGGTGCCGGCGGCGGTCGACCGCGTGATCAACGGAAGCAACGCCGATAAATTGAAATGCCGCATTCTGGCCGAAGCCGCCAACGGGCCAACAACGCCGGAGGCCGATTTAATTTTGGAGAAACGGTGGGAGGAGATTTTTGTCATCCCTGACATTTTGTGTAACGCGGGAGGTGTGATCGTTTCTTATTTCGAATGGGTCCAGGGCTTGCAGGCGTTCATGTGGAGCGAAACGGAAGTGACCGACAAACTTTTCCGCATCCTCGAACATTCCTTTAGCCAGGTGATCCGCCGCGCAAAGGAACACAAGATTTCTCACCGCACCGCCGCAATGGCGATCGGCGTCGAGCGGGTAATGAAAGCAAAAAAAATGCGCGGTCTCTTCCCGTGAGGCGTGATGATCTGGCGGGTTGACGCCAGGGAAAATTCTGCGCTGAATTGATTTCATGGCTGCGGCATCTCTGCGGGCTCTGCTGACGCGCGCGATCGACTACGCCGGAATGTTTCCGCCATGCAGTGCGGAACTTGAACCCGCGCTGAAAAATCAGGCGGAGTATGTTCGCGCGCCCGATTCCTGGATGCTGTCGGCGTTTGTTTTGCCGGTCGCCAAATTAGGTGATGCCGCGAAGTTCATTTCGCAATTCGATAAGCATCACCCCCTGCGCGTTTCCGCTTTGGCTGCGAAAACCGAAAATGCCAAAGATTTTCTCAACGAGCTGAAAAATGCGGCCGAGACGATCCGTTCGTTTCAAAAGCAATGTCTCGATCTCGTTTCGGTTGTTCAATTGGAAATGTTTGTTCCTTCAGATGTCGATCTTGGGAAACTGAATGAGGCGACCGATTTGCTTGGTGATTTGAAGTTGCAAACTTTTTGGGAAACGCCGGCCGAATCGGCAGAACAAATGGTCGCTTCGCTCGCGCGCGCGAAACAACCGGCGTTTGGCTACAAATTGCGCACCGGCGGCGTGACCGCCGACGCGTTTCCGAGCTCAGTGCAGATTTCGCGGGCGATCCTTGCCTCCACCAAACATCACGTGCCAATCAAGTTCACCGCCGGCCTCCATCATCCTGTCCGGGGATTCCGCGATGAAGTCAAAACCGAGATGCACGGATTTTTGAATGTGCTCGGCGCTGGCGTTCTTTCGGCCGAGCATCACTGGGACGAAGCGCAAACGATCGAAATGCTCGAGGATCAACGCCCGAGTTCGTTTGAGTTTCACGACACGGTATTTGCCTGGCGCGATTGGGAAGTCACGATTGATCGGATCAAGGCGCGCCGAAAATTCGTAACTTCGTTCGGCAGCTGCAGCTTCGATGAACCACGGGAGGATTTGCGCGCTCTCGGCGTCTTTTGATCACCACGAAGGACACGAAGTTCACGAAGCTCTTAAAGGAAAAAGATCTGCATTGAAACTTAACTCTTCGTGTCCTCCGTGATCTTCGTGGTTAAATCATAAGCATGGCTCTTCGTTCGTTCATCGAAGTCGCAAAAGATTCGCACTTTCCGCTGGAGAATCTCCCGTTTGGTGTTTTCAAACCGAGGGAGGGCCCTGCACGAATTGGTGTCGCGCTCGGCGAGAACATTGTCGATCTAGCGGCGTTGGAAGAGGCCGGCCTTCTCAAAGATCTGCTGCCAGAGACAGCGGCCGCTACAGTCTTCACCCGCGATTCGTTGAACGAATTTCTCGCGCTCGGTCGACCGGCCTGGCGCAAAGTGCGCGAGATTTTACAAAAACTGCTCTCCGCTGACACGGCGACGTTGCGCGATGACACTAAATTGCGCGACCGCGTTTTCCATCGGCAAGCTGACGTTGTCATGCAGCTGCCCGCGAAAATCGGTAACTACACCGATTTTTATTCGTCCTATCATCACGCGCATAACGTCGGGACGATGTTGCGCGGCCCGGAGAATGCGCTCATGCCGAATTGGAAATGGCTGCCAGTGGCGTATCACGGTCGTGCCAGTTCGGTGGTATCGAGCGGAACCGACGTGCGGCGGCCGCAAGGGCAGATCAAGCCGCCGGATGCCGCGGCGCCCGTGTTCGGTCCGACGAAAAGCTTGGATTACGAGCTTGAGATGGCGTTCTTAATTGGCCTGGGCAATTCGCTAGGCCAAGCCATGCCGATCGATCGCGCCCTCGATCACATTTTCGGTTTCGTCTTAATGAACGACTGGAGCGCGCGTGATATCCAAGCTTGGGAATATCAACCGCTCGGCCCGTTCCTAGCCAAGAATTTTTGCACCAGCATTTCGCCGTGGGTGGTGACGTTGGAAGCGCTGGAAGCATTTCGGAAACCGTTGCCACGTCAAGATCCCGAACCGCTGCCGTATCTTCGCGCGAAGACCGATTTCACGTTCGACATTCAACTGGAGGCGAAATTGCAGACGGCGAAGATGAAAACGCCGCACACGATTACGCGAACGAATTTCCAAAATCTTTACTGGAGCATTTCCCAGCAGCTCGCGCATCACACCGCCGGCGGATGCAATCTTCAGCCGGGCGATTTGCTCGCGAGTGGAACGATTAGTGGCGAAACCGAAGAGTCTCGCGGATGCATGCTCGAGTTGACCTGGCGCGGCGCGAACCCATTGAAATTGCCAACTGATGAGACCCGCAAATGGCTCGAAGACGGAGACACTCTCGCGATCACAGGCTGGTGCGACGGCGATGGCTATCGCGTCGGTTTCGGTGAAGTCACCGGAAAAATTCTGCCGGCACTCTGATTGGCGATCTTGCCCAATGTCGATCCGAGCGCGTCGTCTGGCCGTGGTTGTTTCCTGGATCGGGCATCCGCTGGTATTTGTCACAATCAGTGTTGGCATCGTGCTGACGACGCAGGTTGCCTCGCGTGCCGCTATTCCTCTTCTCGCTGCGTTATTTTTGTCCTTGATCGCGCCGATGGGTTTGCTTCTCTTTTTTGGTGTTCGCTCGGGTCGTTGGGCCGACGCCGATGTGTCCGTCCGCGAAGAACGAAAACGTTTTTATCCGATCGCGATACCGCTCTCCGCTCTCGGCACAATCGTGATGGGGCTGGCGAATACGCCGCGCTCCATTCTTCGCGGCGGCGTGATCACGCTGCTCTTGCTGATAGCAGCCGCGATCGTAAATCATTGGTCCAAAATCTCGCTCCACACTTTGTTTGCGACTTACTGCACCGTGATTCTCTTTCGTGTGAATATATCTTGCGGTTCGGCCGCATTGATTCTGGCAGGACTCGTGTTCTGGTCGCGACTTCTTCTTTCGCGCCACACGATTTCCGAAAACATCAGCGGCGTCGCGCTTGGCACCGTTGGCGGAATTGCCACTGCCTGGATGTCGATCTAACAATGCTCGATGAAGCCCCTAGGCCGCATGCGTTCCATTTAATCGAATGCTAAGCATTGGCGACAGGCACAGTTTGTATGAAGATGCATAACTTCTGATCGAAATGACTGCTGAGAGAGACAACGCAACGAGCGCGGAGGCGTTGGAACTCGCCAAACAGTTCAAGTTCGACCTTTGCATCTTGGACGTGCGGCTTCCAGATGGCAACGGGATCCAATTGTGCCAAGAGATCCATCAACTTCAGCCGGGCGTTCCCGTGCTTTATTATTCCGCCTACGCCAGCGACGAAGAACAAGAGGCAGCCTTGTCAGTTTGCGGAGACGCTTATCTGAAGAAGCCGGTCTCGGCCGCTAAGCTGGAAGAAACGATCGCCGAATTGCTGAAATCAAAGCGCTGATTCGTCCAGAAGCAGCCCGAGCTCCGAAAGTGGAAAAGATGAGCGTCGAATCCCTGGTCAGAACTTTCCGATAGGGTATCCATGCTCTTGAGGAAATTGTAAAACTCGGCAGCTTGCGCGTTCTGGGTGTAAGCGTGCGCATAAATCTCAGTCGCTTTCCCGTCAGCTTCGCCGCGGATCTGGTGCACCTGCCGATAGGCAGCGGATTGAATTTCATTCAAGTCGCGTTCTTTTTGTCCAGCAATGCGGCTGCTTCCCCTTCGCCTTCCGAGCGAAAGCGCTGCGCAATCTGCCGGCGTTCACTGATCATTCGCTGGTAAATTCGGTCGAGCACGATGTCCGGCTCAAACGAGTAAATTACAATCCGGACGACGAGAATTTAAAAAATGTGCCGACTGGTTTTGGGACGATCGGTGTGCTCCCGCCGATTCAGTACGGTCGATTGAAAATCGAAGACGAAATTCGGTTGAAGGCGGCAGGTAAGCTGGCGGAGTTTGGGATCGAGCTTCTCGGCAAATGCGAACGTGAACGCGATCCGAACCAATTCAAAAGGCGCAGCCTTCAGTCTCGGTCCGAGCAAATGCTAAGCGCTAGTTTGATTAGGGAGAATGAGAAACCGGGGATTGCCAGCCGTGGCTTGCTCTTTGATCGCGCGCCCGACGGTGGCTGGCGGACGATTTGCCTTTTTGCAAAACGCCGGCGCCGCTCCGCCGTGGGGGCAAAATGTGCAAGCCATTGTCATCCTCAAAAGCCTCTGGCCAGAGCTCTAGATGTTGTGGCGTTCGGATCGAAACGAAGACAACTCACGCAGTCTGAATTCCGATTTTCTTACAATGCGATCGTAAATTTGAACACTCCAACGGCGTGGCAACGCGAGGTCGATCAGACACCTCTGGCTTCACCAAAAGCGCCGACAGGAACGCAGGGCTCCTTTTTCCCTTTTGGCTAGAGCAGGGGACGCCCTACTGGCAGGACGTTGGGTGTCGCAACGTCTGTCTCTACCGGTCCCCCGAGGAGCTCGAGCAGGACTTTGATTCGCTCTCCGGCCGGGAGCACGCGCGTGACAACTGCTTCCAAGCCACGCAACGGGCCTCCCGCAATTCGGACCGACTGGCCCACCTTGATGTCAGGATCTACCGTCACGGTCTCGTCTTCGCCGGCTTGTTCCTTCAACGCAACGATCGTGTCCGCATCGATCGTTGCGATATAATCACCGAACTGGACCAGACCCCGGACTCCGGGTAAATGCTCAACGCGACGGTGCAGTTCCGAATAAATGAACTCGGCGAAGAGATATCCAGGAAACATCGCTTCGACGAACCAAACGACTCCGCGCCGAGTCATCTTGCGGAAGCGGAGTCGAGGTGAACAGCACTCCAAGTTCAGTTGCCGGCGCAGCCCGGCGGCCGCGATGTGCTCGTGTTTGGGTAGCGTCCTCGCACAAAACCAAAGTGGTGTACGTAAAACTGCGAGTTCCGCTCGTGAACGCGTCATGGTCAGCTGGAAAGGGACGCCGAACCCTAGTAATCTATTCGAACTTTTCAAGGTTTAAAAACTTCGGGCGTGGGCATTGGCAATAGTTAATCAGCCAACACCTCAGAAATTTTGAGGCGTTGACTGACCTTTAGGTATTCCAAGCGAAGAGCAGTTCGGAGCGAATTTTCGGCCGAGCTTCTTCGCACCATAGCGAAATTTTACGCCGACAAAAAAACCTTTAGAGAGCAATCAATTTGCGACGGGCAAGGCCAATTCCCAGGAGCGCCAATCCGAGAAGCAGCGCGGTCGCACCGGCATCTGGGACTGTTACTGCTGGTCCAACTGGTGCAACGACCACCGGATCCTTAACTGTGGTACCGAAGCTGGTTGTGCCAAACACGCTCTGAACGACGACGATCTTCTCTGTCAGTGAAAACGGCCCCGGTGCGGAGAATATTGCCGAGCCATTACCAGAAAAAACGCTGCGAAAAGGCCCGCCCGAGCTCAAAAGCTTGCTGGTACCAAACAGACGGTTGCCGGCGTCCGCAAATGTGGCAAACGCCGAAATTCCACTCGTCTGACCGCTGATCTGAGAGTTAATACTACCCGGGAGGGTGCCAAACCCGGTATTCGAAAGCAAGATGGTCAATTGCCCAGTGCCAGTTATGGTAAAATTCAGGCCGGTCAACAGCGCATCACTGTTGGCTATGCCGCTGGTAATGTTTAGAGAAAAATTTCCCAAAGTCCCTGTGTACGTGAATCCACCTGGTTGGGTCAAGGTCAGGGTATGACCGAGGCCATCACTTATAGACAACGTGGGGACACCATGAGCCGATGGCGCACTGGCAAGCCCAAGCACTCCAGCTGCAACCAGCGGGAGGACCCATTTTGATAGGATTTTAGATTGCAGCTTTTTCATTTCCTTTTCCCTTTTTCCCTTTTCTAATTTTCTTTTTTGTAAAATCGTCTAGCAAGCATCTCGCTCACGCCTTGCGCGCACGGAAAGCCCGGCGCACGCCTTCGATTCCCGCAAGCGCGATACCAAGAAGAGCGACAGCCGAGCCGCTGTCCGGAGTACTAACCGTAGCGCTTTCTAAAAGGATATTAGCCGCGCCAGCCGTTATATCAATAAAGCCCGTCTGGTAGATCGCTGGAATAGTAACGGAGCCGTCAGCGTTGGTTATCGTATCGATAAGTATCGCCCCAGTAAGAGTCCCTGGTGCAGTGTTGAAATAAACCTTGGCCGATTCACCGAATTGCACACTGGCCAAAAGGACCATTTGAAAATTGGTA
>QHRF01000088.1:0-15021 GCA_003220055.1 Verrucomicrobiota bacterium
GCGGCTCAGATGCGCGAGCTCCTCCCGTTGCGCTTGCAATTGCAGGTCAGATTGCTTTTGTGTACTGAGGTCAATTGTCACGCCAATAACTTCTAGAACGTTGCCACGTTCGTCCCAAAGACATCGGCCGCGCACGATTACCCATCGGGTCTTGCCGTAACGCGGCACGATCCGGTGCTCAATCTCGAACGTCCGCTGGGAGGCTTGCGCCTGCTCAAAAACCGCTTGAACCGCGACCCGCTCGTCGGGATGAATACGTGAGACGAGCGACTCGCGGGTTAACGGTTCTTGGAGGGTAAAGCCGTACATGGCGCGCCCCTTTTCGCTCATCCACGCGGTGTTTTGTTCGGGGTACAAAACCCAAAACGCGAGATCTGCCGACTCCGCAGCCAGGGTAATTCTGGCTTCTCGCTCTCGCAACAAGACATGGTCCTGCTGGCGCTCGATCGCGATACTCGCAATTTGGGTGGCCGCTTCGGTCAACCGCGTCTCCTCGGCATTTGGGCCCCGCGGCTCCTGGCGATACATGGCGAACGAACCCAAGACATCGCCATGAGATGAAATGATTGGCGTCGACCAACATGCTCGCAGACCGCAGCTCTTCGCCAGGTCACGATAATCGGCCCAGAGAGGATCCGTCACCACATCGGTCACCAGGACCGGCCTTTTTAAATACATCGCCGTCCCACATGAACCAACCCGTGGGCCAATTGGAAGGCCGTCAATCGCTTTAACGTAAGCTTTCGGCAAGTTCGGCGCCGCGCCATGCCGGACACGTTTGCCGTCATTGCTTAAAAGCTGTATGGAACAACGCAATCCATCGGCTTCCGCCTCCATCAGTAGCACGATCTTGGTGAGAATGTCCGCGAGCGGCGCGCTCGTCGCAATCATTTCAAGGATGCGGCCCTGCCCAGCGTAAAAGGGTTCTTTCTTCTCGTGGTCTCCGTTGCCGATTCTGTCTCGCTCGTTCATTGCACAGCAATCTCCTGGTCTGACTTTT
The DNA here is from genome assembly GCA_003220055.1 of Verrucomicrobiota bacterium. Classification (GTDB taxonomy): domain Bacteria; phylum Verrucomicrobiota; class Verrucomicrobiia; order Chthoniobacterales; family UBA10450; genus AV40. The sequence continues at coordinate 1,001 of QHRF01000088.1, forward strand.
CACTGGGCGTCATCCGCAGTTGCGCGACCGCCCCATTTTCAAGGTGAGACATATCCAGTAATGCCAGACTAGCCCCGACATGCCGACAGGATATTGGACCTTAGTCCTATGCGATGACACGCACGAGCGAGCACCCAGAAATGCTTCGCCGCGCCTCTAAAAGGTGGCCTGACTGAAGAACGACGCGCCCAAAAGCGCCATGATTAGGCCGATTAACGGGCTAAGCATCGTGAACCAGACGGCTACGTTAATAACTAGGGAACCATGCGTTTCCATGCGTTAAAACTCCCGGCTTCTGTACGGTTGCTGCCCTCGCGCGGCCAGATCAAGCGCGGATATCATTGTTTGATGGAGATGATCCAAGCGGGTGGCCCAGCGCGCGATGAACCACCTCGAGAAATTGTTCGTCATCAAAAGGCTTAATCAAGTAAGCAACTGTGCCGATTTGCGTAGCGGTCATCCGCGCGGCGCTATCTTCGCGCCCCGTGATCACGATGACATGGGTCTGCGGCGACATGGCGCAGAGCCGCGCCAGGACTTCCAAGCCGGTCATTTCTTCCATCCAAATGTCCAGCACGACGAGCGGCACCTTGTTTGACGCGACATAATCAATGAAGTCCTCGCCGTTATCAAACTGACGCACGACAAATCCTTCCGAAGCGAGTAAAAGGCCGGTCGACCTGAGCACCAGCGGATCGTCATCCACCAGGCAAACAATTTCCGAGGAAGGCTTTTCAGTTGGCGTCATGCGCATTTGCGCGTCCGCCCTATTTTCAATGTCGGGCATAGCGATCATCCCGCACATTAATCCCAAGAGTTCAGCAGGATATTGGACCTTAGTCTTATGCGCGATATGCGGTGTTGCGGGCCGGCGAGACGCCGGCGCGCTGCGAAATGCGAACCGCGCAGACAAGCTCCCTTGCTCCGCTCACGCAACCTCTCCCGTTTCCTTCTTTGCTGCGACCGGCAGACTAAAGAAAAATCGCGCGCCTTGATCGGCATTTTCCGCGCCGAGCTTGCCCCCATGTGCTTCCACGATCGAACGAACAATTGTCAGGCCCATTCCCATTCCGTCCGGCTTGGTGGAATAGAAGTGTGTGAAGATCTTATCGGGATTGTCTTTGGGGAGTCCGCCGCCGTAATCCCGCACGCTGGTGACGACAGAATCTGCTTCGCATCTTGTGGAAATGAGAATCCGGCGTTCAGCCGCCGGCTTTGGCTGCATCGCTTCGAGCGAATTCATCAGAAGATTTACCAACACCTGCTGCAAATTGACCGGGTCGGCTGCCACTATCGGCAGGGTCGGCGCGAGTCGGGTCTCGACAGAAGTGGCCCGCCCCAGCAAATCGGAATTGAGCAGGCGCAGGACCTCCTGGATGATCTCATTCATATTTACCGGGTGCCTTGTCCCCTCGCTCTTGCGCACAAAGCTGTGAATCCCGTGAATGATATCGCCCGCTCTCCGGGCGTCAGCCGCAACATCGGCGAGCAACTCTTCAAACATTTTGAAGTCGGGGGAACCCTGCATCAGAAATCGTCTCCCAGCCGCCGCGTTGCTGGCAATGGCGGAGAGGGGTTGATTAAGTTCGTGCGCGAGCGAAGCGGCTAGCTCGCCCATAGAGGAAACCCGGCTCATGTGTGCCATCTCCTCGCGCTGCAGTCGTAACTGGAGGTTAGCTTCGAATTGCGCCGTGATGTCGATGGCGACGCCAATTAGTTCGCTCACTTCCCCCTGATCGTTGCGCAGATAGCGGCCGCGCGAAATCAGCCAGCGCGTTTGGCCGTCCGGCCGGAGCAGGCGATATTCAACTTCAAATGTCTGCGACGTGGCTCGCGAACGCTCGATGCCTTCCTCCACAGCAATTCTGTCTTCTGGATGCACGCGAGCGAGAAATAGCTCGCGGGAAAAACGTTCGTCCGGCCCAAAGTTGAAAATGGTGCGGCCCCTGTCGCTCATCCACGATTCCTCCCCTTCGAAATTGATGGACCAGAACGCCAGATTCGCCGATTCGGCCGCGAGACTGATCCGTTCTTCGCGTTCGCGCAGTGTCAACACCCCCTTGCTGCGTTCTTCTACGAGGGCGGCAAGGAGCAGGAGCGGGACCGACATCACGATCAAAAACATCTGAATCGAAAGCGCATTTTCTTCTGCCGATCTTGTCGAAAACGGCCCATACCCGTGCCCAGCGCTCCATATCGCAAGAAACGTCAAAGTGCAGATGGCCGCACTCGCGCCGCGTGAGCCAAAGCGCACCGCTGCCCATATTAACAATGGTAATGGCAAATAGAGCAGCGCCGAGTCTGTGGTCGGTCCCAGCTTATAAAAGACGGTGGTGTTGACCGAAAGCAGAGCAAGGAGAAGAAGGGCGGCTTCGAGGAATCTCGCGCGCCGAATTCTGCCAAGCCAGGCGATTCCATCTGCGACCCAGGTCACGATCAAAGGCACGAGGGTGAGCGCGGCCAAAATGTTAGAGGTAAGTCGGATTCGCCAGACCTGCCAATAACTGTCTTCTCCCCAGTGATTGATGGCGACAAAGGCCGCATCCGCAAACGAAGAAAGGAAAGGCGCCAAAAACGCAGCGAAGAAAATAAAAATTCCGACGTTCCCCAGACGATTAAATCGCACCGGACCATCGATCAGATACCGAACACAGGCCGCGCCGATGAGTGCTTCGCACGAATTGCTGATGAACCAGCAAAGAATCATCGTGGGCGGAACGTTACTTTGCAGTTGTGCCGCCAGGTGCGCCGGAAAAGCGGCCAGCAATATCAGCCACCAAACACGCACCGGCGTTAGAACGAGCGCCGCTAACAAAATGGAGTTGGGCGGCCAAAGAACTGAAACTGGATGTGGCCGAAACGTCAGCGCAAATCCGATCTTCGCGCCAAGATAATACGCTGCGGACACCAGGAGCGCGGCGAAATAGGGTCGATAATAATCCAGTGGCCCCTGTTCACTTCGTGAGCGCAACGAGAGCCCGCCGTCTAGAACCTGGGCAATCGCTCTCATAATCGAAGGTGACTTATTCCGACGTCCTCGATCAAACGAATTTACCCCAACGCCCTGCTATTAGCTTAACCGATTACTCGGCAAGTCGTTACCATAATCAAAAGCAAGTACGCAACACAAGCTTGTGATTGTTACATCTTTGTGAAATCGCTTGCGCTAAATGGCTTTGCCGATGATGAGTGGCACCCCGCCATTCATCCGCATCAATGTGCGCTGACTCAGAAGTGCTGGGTGGTCCCAGAAACGCCTTTCGCGCACCACGGACAAACCCTCGCTTACCCAAGCTTCCATTCCGCCATCAACGACGATAGCCTTACAGCAGCCTCCTCCGGTAAGGATGCCGGCGGCGAGGCTAGCCCGCACGCGGTCGCCACCAATGATGTATAAAGGTTCTGTCGCCGCGCGCTTCCGGTCTTGAAGCACCTTGGGTGCGGAAAGCTTCTTTAAAGGAACCGATCGCGCACCCGCAATGTGAAAGCTTTTGAATTCTTGTTCCGTCCGAACATCAATGAGGTCCAAAGGTTCGCGGTTGTCGATTAATGTTGCGAGTCTGAAGGGATTAATTGTGATCATAGTCTTTGTTTTCCAGTCGCGGGTATTCTCCTTCTGGGCTATCCGGGCCACGCCAGTCGTGATTGATGAACGTGGCGACGCTGGGTTCGGTGCCAAGAGACGAAGTGCCCTCGAGCTGAACAGGGCTTTGTCCGATCACGTCAGCAAGCTCATTGAAGAAATTGACGAGGCGCTGAAAATTCTGTCGGACATGCCGGAACGCTGCCTCGTCGAAGTCGGAAGGCTGCTCGTACAGGGGCCGTACGTCGGCCAGGTTGTGCCCCAACTCCATCAAGCCGAGCATCGACCCCATTGACATCAGCGGAATGCGCAAGTTTTGCGAGTGCGCGATTAACCATGCGTCTTTCGTGCTATTGCCGAGTTCGAGCGCAGCCAGGCAGCTCTTGGAATCGTTCCGCCTCTCCGCGCGGACCGTGATGTCGCGGATGTTGCACTGAATAACCTTGTCCGTTTCGACCCAGTAAACATTGCTGACAAATTCGACCTGGATCTCTCTTCCATCTCTTCTCCGCAGCGGAAGGTTTTCGTAACGGATGTATTCATTCTGTTGAAGTGCCTCGAATGCCGCACGATTGGCGGCGATGTGTTTAAACTGCCCAATCTCCCAGAGCTTGCGGCCGCGGAGTTCTTCGAACGGGTAATCAAGCAGATCGATCAGAAATGGATTTACGTCCATGATCTCCCCGCTGTTGGCATCGAGAATCAGGATTCCGTCCTGAGCGGTCTCAAACAAGCGGCGGTAACGCAGTTCGGATATCCGCAAAGCAGCTTCTGTCCAATAATCTTCTGTGCTTTGTGGACGAGGTTGATCAGGTGATCTTGCCGGTTTTTTTAGAACACTTGTTTTCATAGGTCGAGGATCGCGGTCATTGAGTTGTTAGTTTTAAGCAGGCGGCAATGGGACAGTTTGTTTTTGCTGCGAGTGCCACATCGATGAAGCGCGCTTGAGAGGCGTCCGGAACGTTTGCATGGACACCCGGTCGGATGTGCTGACCACCTTATTTTCAATGTAGGGCATAGTGATCGTCCCGCAGATTAGCCCCTCCAGTTCAGGAGAATATTGGACCTTAGTCTTATGCGATGCAGGATTGCGGGCCATCTGAGTCGGGATGCCTGAACGATGACTCCCGCCGCCAAATCCGCCTCAGAGGTTTGGTCGGAGCGCTGGCTCTTGCGATGCACCGCGTTCGCGATTCTGCCGCTCCTGGTTCAGCCCCGCGGAAGACTCCCCCCTGTGGCCGAAGCCTTCTGAAGAGAAATGTTGTGCGGAGCTTTGCGTGCCGTCGGTCCCGTACCCTTTCTGTGATTCTCCGCTAAGGTGTGGCTGTTGGTAACTTTGTGCGCGCTGCTGGGCCGCCGCGTCGCTTTAAGTAACATATCTCGCGCCCGTTCGCGCCGCTCTTTCCTTTTTCGAATCGGGATGGCCAAGCGCGCGATGAACCGTTGCAAGAAATTGTTCGTCATCAAAAGGCTTGATCAAGAACGCGACTGTGCCGATTCGCATCGCGAGGACCCGCGCGGCGGTATCTTCGTGTCCTGTGATCACGATCACACGAGTCTGCGGTGATATGGCGCATAGCCGCGCCAGGATTTCGAAGCCGGTCATTTCTTCCATCCAAATGTCCAGCACGACGAGGGGCACCTGGTGTGACGCGACATAAGCAATAAAATCTTCGCCTTTATCAAACCGACGGACGGTGAATCCATCTGAGGTGAGTAAAAGGCCGGTCGACCTCAGCACAAGCGGATCATCGTCCACGAGGCAAACAATCTCCGGGGAGGGGTTTTCAGCGGGCGTTATGCGCAATTGCGCGTCCTGTCCATTTTCAATGTGGGAGGTAGCGAGCATGCCGTACATTCGTCCCGACAGTTCGGCGGAATAGTGGACCTTGGTCTTATGCAGGATTATCCCGAATTGCGGGCCGGTGAGATACCGGCGCGCTGGGAAATGCGCACGAGATCAGGCACGGAGGTGGCGCGAAGTTTCTGCATGACGCGGCCGCGATGAACTTTGATTGTCTTCTCGGCTGTGTCCATCTCCGCAGCGACCTGTTTGTTTAGCAAGCCCATAATCACGAAACGCAAAACTTCGAACTCACGCGGCGTCAGTTTGTCGATGAGGGCGCGCGCCTCGCGTCTTTCCTCGCGTTTGCGCAGCTGTTCCTTCCCCCGTCCCAAAGCGCGCCTAACGGCTTCAATCAATTCCTCGCTATCGAAAGGTTTCATGAGAAAATCGACCGCGCCGTTTTTCATTGCCTGCGTGCAGGTCGGCACGTCGTTGTGGCCGGTAATGAAGACAATCTGTTCACACGCTCCGCGCGACTCGAGCTCCTTCTGCAGCTCAAGGCCGTTTAATCCCGGCATTCGGACATCTAGAACAAGGCAGATCGGGCCTTCAAAGATTTCCCGGGCGAGATAATCTTCCGCCGAGGCAAACGGTTCCGCGGCATATTCGGCGGATTTGAACAAACGCCGCAAACCTCGACGCACTGACTGGTCGTCGTCCACCACGCAGACAAGCTCTGTCGCTCTGCTGGCGCTACCTCCCGCTCTTCGGATTTGGTTCGAGCGCGACGACATCCCGCGGTTGATAGGTTGGGCAATCGCTCTCATAAATCGACGGGAGTTTGTATTGCTGACAAAGCTCGATTAAACGAATTTACTCTAGTGCTCTTCTATTAGCTTAACCGATTACAAGTCATTAGCTAATCAAAAGCAGGTTCAGCAAGGCGAGCTTGCCATTATAATATTTGTCAGAGCCTTCTCCCGCTAAGCGGCTTTGCGAAGATGAGCGCCGCCGCCCCCCGCCAACGTCCGCATCTATTTTCGTTGCGAGCAGGCCTTTCAGAATCGGCCCAACAGCCACGCTAAAAAAAATCCGGCCACGAGCCCGATTAAGGGGCTCGTTATCGCAAACCAAAACGCCAAGAAATTACTAGGAAGCGGACGCGTTTGGATGCTCACGGGGTCTCTCCTTCTACAAAGCCGGCGTCGTTAGGCACGCGGCGGGCTTTGATAACACGCGAAGGTTCGGGCCCGCCACTTTCCCGTCCTCCTGTTCGCGACAAAAAATTCGTTTTGAGAAGCAGCAATCCAGCGATGCCGGCGAGAAGAGCGGCAACCATGATCTCGTGCAGTGCCAAGGCCACACATGCTGCCATCACGGGTAACGCCGCACCCGTGTTGAGATAGGCTGGAACTCCGAGCGAGATTCTCTTGCGCCGCACTGGAAGACCTCGGGCGACCCAATCCTTCATTCCGCCATCCACCGGAACGGCATTCACGCAACCGGCCGATCGCAGTATCCTCGTCGCAAGACTGGCTTGGGCGTGACCGTTCTCGGAAATGACATAAACGCGCTCTGTTGTCAGGGGCCGCTTTCGAAAGATTTTGGGCGTCACCAGCTCACCTAAGGGAAGCGATCGCGCCCCCGGGATGTGCATCGCGGCAAATTCATTCTTTGACCGAACGTCGATCAATTCAATCGGCTCATGATTGGCGATTAACACTCCCAACGCCGAACAGTCCATCACTGTCATACCCATTTATCGAAGGCATGTACCAATTCAGCATGTTGGACCTTCGTCTTATAGAATCGCCGGACTTGTTTCAGACGAGAACAGCATCGGGGCGACAACGGCGAGTCGCGAACAGCAGGGCGCATCGACTAAACCGGATTCTCGGCGGAGACGATATGGCGTTACCGAAAAAAGAAGATGTTGAGAGAGTCAATATCTGCGGACATCAGTACGTTCTTCGACCCGAAATCGCGCGTTTCAACAGACGCGCCGCTGCTGGAGAATTCGCGTTTTTGCGCCGTGCGATCGTGGTTAAGAGTCACTTGCTCTGCGAAGGAGCCGTACAGAATGGTGAGCAGTCTTAAAAAAACACCATCGAAAAAATTCATGATTCGATTCGTAGCTTATTTAGTAGCCTGAAACCGCGCTGCAAGGCCATTGCAACCCCCTTTTCGGAGATTGGACATGCCGAAATGACTCAAATATTCAGTGAATCTACAGCACAGGGATTGAGCCGGACTGGCAGTTATTCCGGCGGCGGCTCGGTCCCGGTTAAGCGCCGCTAAATGCTGATGCGCTTTGCAAACGCTGATTGGCGGTTTGCAGCTCGGCGGTGCGTTCTCGCACCGCTTCCTCCAAAGCAGCGCGCTGATTTTCGAGCACGACGTTAAGTCGCCGGACCTCGAGAAGATTGCGGATACGCAAAAGCGCTTCTACTTGGCTAACTGGCTTTACCAAAAAGTCAGTCGCTCCAGCTTCCAGCGCGCGGGCTCTGGCCTCTTCAGTTATGTCAGCGGTCAACACCACGATTGGCAGAAAACTTTCAGAGCCATCCTCCCGAAGCGCTTCCAGCAAAGCAAACCCGTCCATCTCTGGCATGATCAGGTCGAGCAAGATTAGATCGGGATCAAAAGTGGCGCAGATGTCGAGCGCCTTTCGAGAGTCCGTGATCCCCATCACATGACTATAACCGCGCCTTTGCAAAAGTTGTTCCAACAGCGTGACACTCATCCGATCGTCATCGACGACCAGAATCTTCATTTTATGAAGCAGTGGCTCAGAGACCATGTCCGCCCGACCAAGGCAGCACATCCCGTTCCGGGCGACACGCCCGAATGGCCGAAATGTTCAATTTCTACGCCAGTGCTTCGATCCGGCTGAGCAAATCCTTTTTGCTCGTCATTCCCGTTACTTGGTCCCGCAATTGGCCGTTCTTGAAGAATAGCAGCGAGGGAATGGCGCGAATATTGTACTTAAAGGAGAGGCTTTGGTTTTGATCCACGTTTACTTTCGCGACCTTCACCGCATCGGCTTTCTCGCGAGCGATTTCATCGAGGAGCGGCGCGATCAACTTGCAGGGCCCGCACCACTCGGCCCAGAAGTCCACCACCACCGGTTTGTCGCTGTTGATTTCGCGGTCAAAATTCGATTCGTCCAGATTGATTGTCCCCGAGCTTTCCATGGTTTTAAGAAAGATAATTCCAAATCTGAAGAATCAAAATGGCGGCTGAAGCCGCGAGCAACCCCCAGCATAAGAGCATTGGGATTTGATCGATTCGCCGCTGCGGCTCCGATTCCGGTGCCGGTGTCAGGGTGACAGTGGTCGCAGGCGTCTCCATCGCCGGCAAATCGATCAGCGGTTGCGTTTTCTTCATTTGAACCGCTGGTTTGGGCTGCGGGTCGGGCAATACCGTGATGCGTGCGGTCTCTTTTTTTGGAGCTGGTGTCGTCATCGGCGCGGGCATGGCAGCAGCAGCGGACCGCGCCTGGGTGAGTGGCTCGGTCGGCGCGGCTGGAGGATTCGCAGGCGGTCGCGTGGGCAAATGGATTCGCACCGTTTCGTGCGATTCAGCCGGCGCCGACGAGGGCGAACCCGGCGGGGAAACGGTGATGCGCACCGTCTCCTTTTTCGGTTCGTTTGAATCGGCCATGTAGATCGGACGCCCAGATAAGAGGTTGCCTGACCCCACGAATTTTGTCACTCCCGAAGTTGTTCCAATCGTAAGAAATTCCGCGCTTTCGGCGTGCCTTACGCCAGCAGATCGTAACCCCGCGCGCCGGTGATTCGCTTCCTTACGAATTCGCCCACTGGCGCCGGTTTCGTTAAGATGACGCTCGTGTCGACGTCGGGCGCGTCCGCTTCGGTTCTCGCAATCAGCGGTTGATCGATCAGCAATTTCAACTGGCGGCCGATTTTTTCCTCCGCCATCTCATGCGCGATCTTTTGCTGGATCGACATCGCCTCGCGATAACGCGTGTTTTTGAGCTTTGCCGGGATCTGCCCCGGCATCTTTGCCGCGCGTGAGCCTTCTTCGCGCGAATATTTGAAGATTCCGAGTCGCTCGAATCGAACACGGGCGATGAATTCAAGCAATGACTCGAACTCTTCGTCGGTCTCGCCTGGGAAACCGACGATGAACGTTGTTCGCAACGCCAGACCCGGAATCCCGGCACGAAGCTTCTCGATTAAGTTTTCAATGTGAGCGCGCGAGGTTTCGCGGCGCATTCTCTGCAACATCGATTCGTGAATATGCTGAAGCGGGATGTCGATGTAACGCGCGACTTTATCGCAACTGGCGATCGTCTCGATTAATTCGTCGCTCCAATGCGCCGGGTGAGTGTAGAGCAGTCGCACCCAAAAATCGCCGTCGATTTCCTGGATCTCGCGCAATAGCGCGACCAGCGTCGGACCCCGCGTCGAATCGACCGGCTGGCGCGGTCCGGCTTTTTCGCTCCACAAATCCATTCCGTAATAGGTGGTGTCTTGACTGATCAAATTGATCTCGCGCACGCCTTCCGCGACCAGCCCGCGAATTTCAGCCAGCACCGATTCCATTGTTCGGCTGCGATGTTTCCCACGCATTTGCGGGATAACGCAGAAACTGCACGGATGATTACAACCTTCGGCAATTTTCACGTAGACCGAGTGCGCCGGCGTGAGTCGAAAGCGCGGAGTGTCATAATCGGGAATGTAGGTTGGTCGCGCCTGGGCAAACGCAAGATCGACATCTTCGTTGGCCAGCACTCTCTCGACGATTGTTCCGAGTTCCTTCACTTCATCCAGCCCGACGAAGGCGTCGACTTCCGGCATCTCTTGGCGCAACTCGCGCGCGAAGCGCTGCGACATGCACCCGCTCACGATTAACCTCTGTCCGGCGCGTTTGTTTAGTCCGCGCGCCTGATGCGCGGCCAGGATCGCGTTGATTGATTCTTCCTTCGCCGAATCAATGAAGGCGCACGTATTTACGACCAGAACGTCGGCCTCCTCGGCAGACGACGTAATTTCCATGCCACGGGCCAAAACGCTCCCGAGCATGATCTCCGCGTCCACCAAATTTTTGGCGCAACCGAGACTGATCATGCCGACCTTTGTGCTCATTTAAAGTGAAACCGGACCGCGCTATTTACTCGACGGTGACGTCGTCGTCACCATCCGCCACCGGTTTGCCGTTTTTCCTGATTTGAATGGCGTCGCGGTCTAAAACCCGGACCGCAATTTTTTGTCCGCGGAATTCGACCGTTCCGTCCGTCGGTGAAATCCATCGTTCGAACGCAGGCTGAAGCGATTCATTATCCACCACGACTTTGATGTAAGTTTTTTTCAGTGGCTTAATCGCGATGTGATTTGGTCCTTCGGCTTCAGCAGGTTTTTGAGTTGTCTGAGCGGTCTGGGTTGCGCCTGCCTTTGCCAAATCTTCGGGGCGGACCGGTTCTGCACGACGGACTTCCGGTTCTTTCGGCGGCACGCTCGCCTTCGCTGCCGCGTTCGCATTCGCGAAAGCCGGCACAAACGCGTCCGGTATCGGAATCGACGGCGCTACGGTTGCAACTGGCTCCGCAGCTTTCTTCGGTTGAGCTTCGACCACCGCAGCGGGCGGTCGGGAAGGCGCTCGCGACGGAGCCGGCGCGACTGGGGCGATGGAAGCGGCCGGTGCTTGTTTCGGTGGAGCTTGTGCGACGGGGGCTTGCGTGGACTGAGCCTGCGCCGGCGGAGCTTGCGAAGCGATCGATTGAGGAACGCCTACCATTTGGTGCGGCGCAATCCGTTGAATGTTCATAATCAAGCGCATCAAAATGAACCCGAGAGCGATCACGCCAACTGCGATCAATAAGGGCAATGGCGAGGACCGGTCTCCACTCCGCTGGCGGCGCACAACCGGCGCGCGTGGACGCGCCCGAATGCGACGTGGTTTGGGCGCCGGTTGATCTTGCAAATAGGCATAACCATCGACCGTCATCTGTTGCGAGGTTTCGAACGCGTCGAGATACGGCGTAACATCGACATCGAGAAACTTTCCGTAGATTTGCAGGAACCCTTTGGCGTAAGCGAGGCTGGGAAATTGCGAAAAATCGTCCGCCTCGATCTCAGCCAGACGCGACGGGCGAATTTTGGTCAGGCGCGCGGCTTCATCCAGCGTGAGGCCTCGGGCCAGTCGCGCATCTTGAAATTTCTTGCCCAGACCTTCGATTGTCATTGCGGGTTCGCCGGCTAAACGGCGGCATCGAGATCGACCAGGATCTCGCGGGGTTTGGCGCCTTCGCCGGGACCCAAAATACCGCGCTGCTCCAGAATATCAACGATGCGCGCGGCGCGTGTATAGCCCAGCCGCAGTCGTCGTTGCAGAAGCGAAGTGGACGCGCGTTTTTCCTGACGAATGATCTCGAGACATTTTTCCACCAACTCTTCGTCTTCGTCCGTTACTTCTTCGGTTGAACTGGCGGCCGCCTGGAGTTTTTCACGCATCGCTGGATCGAAAGCCGGATGACCTTGCGCCGAAACAAATTCTACCAGGCGCCGAATTTCCTCATCGGTTACCAAAACACCTTGCGCTCGAATCAATCGCGACGCGCTTGGCGGCAGGTAGAGCATATCGCCTTGGCCTAACAAACGATCGGCGCCGTTTTCATCGAGAATCACGCGACTATCGATCTTGCTCGCCACTTGAAACGCAATCCGGCTCGGAATGTTCGCTTTGATCACACCGGTGATCACGTCCGCGCGTGGCGTTTGCGTTGCGACAATCAGGTGAATTCCGGCCGCGCGAGCCATTTGCGTGATGCGGGCAATTGCGCCTTCGACGTCAGCCGGCGCGGTTTGCATCAAATCAGCCAGCTCGTCGATTACGACCACGATGTAAGGAATCTTTTCCGGAATCGGAATCTCGTGCTCGCGTGGAACTTTAATTTCGGCGTCGTTTGCCGACTCGGCGGCATTCGCAACATCGACATCCGGCTTTTTCTTTGGCCGGGCATTGAAGCTGATGATGTTGCGAACGCCCACGCGGGCGAAAATTTTGTAGCGACGCTCCATCTCGTCGATCAACCAGCGCAATGCGAGCAGCACTTTTTTCGGATCGGTCACCACCGGGAAAGCGAGATGCGGCAACGCGTTGTAATGCTGCAGCTCGACCACTTTCGGGTCGATCATGATGAAACGCAGCTCTTCCGGCGTGAATCGGAAAAGCATGCTGGCGATCAGCGCGTTAATACAGACGCTTTTGCCAGCACCGGTTGTGCCGGCCACGAGCAAATGCGGCATTTGCGCCAGATCGGTGATGATCGCTTTGCCGTAAACGTCTTTGCCGAGCGCCAGCGGAATTCGACTCCGCGTTTTCGCTTCCTCCCAATCGGTCGATTCGAGCAACTCGCGCAATGTGACAGTGACCTTGCGCGTGTTGGCGAGCTCGATGCCAACCGTGTCTTTCCCCGGGATGGGCGCGAGAATGTTGATCCGCTCTGCGCGCGTGGCTCGTGCCAAATCGCGCTCGAGGCTCACGATCTTGTCCACCCGCACACCTTTGGCCGGGTAAACTTCGTAGCGCGTGATTGTCGGGCCTTTGGTGATGTCGCCCGGTGCGACCGCAATTCCAAATTGCGCCAGCGTGTCGATCAGCGTTTGCTGAACGCGTTGCAATTCCGTCGGGTCGGCGCCGCCGCGTCCTTCCGGATCGTGCTCCGCGAGCAAATCAAGTCCCGGCAGGGCGTAGGTTTTCGGGTCCCACGCACGGCCGGTTAGGCCAGGCGCGGTCCGAGCCGGACTGGCATTTGATGCCGATCTTGATGAAGAGCCGCGCAATTCTGCGAGAGACGGTTTCTTTCGCCCGATCGACTCCTCCGGAAGCGCAGTCGCGTCGACAACTTTCGGCGCCGGTCGATCGGCCAATTCTTCGGGCGCAATGAACGCGGCCGACGGCTCTGGCACCGGTGCGCCTTTTTTCTTCAGTTGCTTTTCGATTGAGCGCCGCTGCTTCGCCAATTCGCGCCGGCTAATTTCAAGCCGGCCTTTGATGTCCGCCTTGCGCAGTTTTCGATGCAACCGCCAATCGTGTAGGTTCGCGAACGCGGCGCCTGTGCCGGAAACGGTTTGCTGAACGAGATGGATCGGGCGCAGCCCAGTCATCAAGATCAAACTCGCGACGTAAATGCCGCCGAGCAAAATGCCGGAACCGATTTTGCCCATCGAAGTAACCAGCAATGTCTTCCCGAACAAATAACCGACCCATCCGCCGGGACCTTGAATGTTGTAGGCGTGCCTCCAGCCTTGCAGATGCCACGTTTGCCATTGAAACAAACACGCACCCGACACGATGAAGAGAATGATCCAAGGCAACCGCGCGATCAGGCGCGAATTCGCATGAAATAACTTGGCTGCGCCGAAGAAGAGAAGAACTCCCGCGAGCAAATAGGACGCTGCGCCGAGCGTCAGGTAACAGAAGCCGGCCAGAATTGCGCCGAACGGTCCGATGAAGTTTTGGGCGGGACGGTTCGGTGGCGAAAGATAACTCCACGGCACCCACGAAGGGAGGTCCTTCGGATTATAGGAAATGAGCGCAAGGAAGAGCAACGTTCCGACGCCGAGTAAAATAATGGCGACGACTTCGTTCCAGGCGTTGTTCTTTATGCTGCGGGACACCGGCAAT
>QHRF01000088.1:15058-19350 GCA_003220055.1 Verrucomicrobiota bacterium
AACGGAAGAGGCCAACCTTTCACCTTGCCTAAGACGCGCATGCCCGATTAGTTTGCGGCGCGTTATGCACTTTGGTGTCCGCCAAATCGCCGCTGCCGTTTCTGCTGCTGCGTTGATTTTCTTCTGCTCGTGCGAAAAACATCGCCTCGGGGAAGATCCGGAAGTGCAAAAGGAACATGTCGTTGTTCCGGGAGGTTCCGAAGGAAATTCTGCTGCGACCAAGGAAGTGTCAGCGTCACCTTCGGCAACTGCGTCGCCCACGCCCGTCGAATTTTTCCCCGAAAGCACGCCTCACTAGAAGATTCGTTATGGCCAAGCACCAGTACATCACCTCGCCTCCGAAGATGAGTACGATGCCACCCGGCGTTCCCTACATCATCGGGAACGAAGCGGCCGAGCGCTTTTCCTATTACGGGATGAATTCCATCCTGACGATCTTCATGACCAAGTACCTGTTGGACAAAATGGGTCACTTGAGCGTGATGCAACCGGCCAACGCCGAAGCCTGGTATCACACTTTCGTTTCGGTGCTCTATATTCTGCCAATCTTGGGCGCCATCCTCGCCGACGCCGTCTTCGGAAAATTCCGGGTCGTCTTGTGGTTGTCGATCGTTTACTGCTTCGGCCATCTCACGCTCGCGTTGATGGGATCGCCGGTGGCACATGCGATCGAGCCGCGCTATTTGCTTGCGATCGGCTTGGTCTTGATCGCAATGGGCGCGGGCGGCATTAAGCCATGTGTTTCAACCAACGTCGGAGACCAGTTTGGCGAGACGAACAAGCATCTGCTGACTCGTGTCTTTAACTGGTTTTATTTTTCGATCAACGCTGGCTCGGCGCTCTCGACGCTTTTGATTCCGTTTTTGCTGGAACCTTACAAAGCCGCGCCGGATGGTTTTATCGCCAAACTTTCGCCGTCGATGGTTGGCTTTCTCGAAAGTCCGCGCCTTCACAGTCCGGACATCGCATTCGGCTTGCCCGGTATCTTCATGGTGATCGCGACGATTTTCTTTTGGGCCGGCCGCAAGAAGTTCGTCCACATCCCGCCCGTCGGCCTGGGAACGTATGGGCGTGAGATTTTCAACAAGGAAACCGGCAAAATCCTGTTCAACATCCTGATTCCGGTACCGTTCGTTGCGATTTTCTGGGCCTTGTGGCAGCAGAATTTTTCTTCGTGGATTGTCCAAGCGGAGTCGATGGATCGGCATCTATTCGGAATTGAGTGGCTCTCGTCGCAGATTCAGACGGTCAATCCCATTTTCATTTTAGTCATGCTCCCGCTTTTTTCTTACTGGCTTTATCCGTTCGTTGAAAAGTTCATTCGTTTGACGCCGCTGCGAAAGATGGGTGCCGGATTATTTGTCACTGCGGCTTCATTTTTTTTGGTCGCGATGATTCAGACGCGCATCGACGCCGGCGCACGGCCGAATATCATTTGGCAGGTTTGGGCGTTTGTCATTTTGACTGCGGGCGAAACGTTGGTTTCACCGACTCACCTCGAGTTTTCCTACACACAGGGACCGGTAAAACTCAAATCGCTGGTCATGTGCACGTATTTGCTCGCCGTCTCGCTGGGAAATCAGTTCACCGCCGCGGTCAATTTCTTCATCCAAAATCCAGACGGCTCGGTGAAGTTACAAGGAACCAGCTATTTTATGTTCTTCGTTTGGGTAATGCTGGGAACGGCGGTTTTGTTCGCGATTATCACCCCGTTTTACAAAGGGCGAACTTATTTGCAGGACCAGACTCAAGTTGCCGGTGAAGCCGAACCGGCGCTGGGGTTCGCGGTCCAGCCGGAAGCGTAGCGATCAGATTCAAAATGAAAAAAATCATCCTCATAGCCGCATTGTCGTTGCCGCTGGCGATCGTCACCGCAAACGCCAACCCGAAGGACGACGAATTCGAAAAGATCGCCAAGGATTACACCGAGAATTATTTATCATCGCATCCGGAGTTCGCCACCGAGCTGGGCGATCATCGGTTTGACGGAATTCTGACCGATTACTCGCAGGAAACGCGGGCCCGCATGCTCGCGAACGCGAAGCAGGTTCGCGAGGCGCTCAAGAAATTCGACGATTATAAGCAGCTCACCGGCGCCAACCAGGTCGACGTGCGACTTCTGCGTGACAACGTCGAGAGCGAGATCTTCCGATTGGAAGAATTGCGCGAAGCGGATTGGAACCCGCTCGTTTACAATCAAAGTCTCGCCAACAGCCTTTATCTTTTAGTCGCGCGCAACTTCGATTCTGCGCAAAAACGCATTCCGAATCTGCGCCAGCGGATGGATGACATTCCGAACGTAATCAAACAAGCGGAAGCGAATCTCGTGCATCCTCCGCGAGTTCATACTGAAACGGCGATCGAACAAATCCAGGGCGCAATCAATCTAGTGCGAAATGGTCTCGACCCGTTGCTCAACCAGGCGCCGCAGTTAAGAAAAGATCTCGCGCCAATCCAGGAAAAAACCGCTAAGGCGCTGGAAGAATACAAAAAATGGTTACAGGAAGATCTGCTCAAGCGCTCCGATGGTAATTTCCGTCTTGGCGCGGAGAAGTTTCGGAAGAAATTGCGTTTTGCTCTGGCATCCGATTTGTCGATGGAGGAAATCAGGGAACGCGCGGACGCCGATCTTCAGCAGACCCAGGCCGCCATCTACGAGACGGCGCTGCCGCTTTACAAAAAATATTTTCCGAAGGCCGACGAGAAAACTTTAGCGGACAAGCACAGCGTCACCGCCGCTGTTCTGAACAGGCTGGCCCAGGAGCATCAGGACGACAACACCGTAGTTGGTTACGCCCAAAAAGTCGTGGGCGAGGCGACTGCTTTTGTCAAGCAACGCAATCTAGTGTCTATCCCGGCAGTTCCACTCGAAGTGATCGCAATGCCGGAATTCAAGCGCGGAGTAGCCATCGCGTATTGCGATTCCGCCGGGCCGCTCGAGAAAACCCCAAAAACATTTTTTGCCGTTTCGCCCACTCCAAAAGATTGGACGAAGGAAAAAAAGGAATCGTTCTTTCGCGAGAACAACAATTACTTTATCCGCGATTTGACCGTGCATGAAGCGATGCCCGGCCATTACCTTCAACTCGCGCACTCGAATGAATTCAAAGCGCCGACTCTGGTGCGGGCGATTTTCCAGAGCGGCACATTCATCGAAGGCTGGGCGGTGTATTGCGAGCAGATGATGGCGGAACAGGGCTATGGTGGTCCTGAAGTGAAAATGCAGCAGTTAAAAATGCGGCTGCGCGCGATTGCCAACGCCATCCTCGATCAAAGCATTCACGCCGGAAATATGACCGAGCAGCAGGCAATGGATTTAATGACGACGGCCACCTTCCAGGAACAAGGCGAGGCCACACTCAAATGGAAACGCGCACGGCTGACATCGGCGCAGTTGTCGACTTATTTCGTAGGCGTCAGCGAACATCTCGATCTTCGTGCGGCCTCGCAGAAAAAGTTCGGCAAAGATTTCGATCTCAAGAAATACAACGACCAGGTGATTTCTTACGGCAGCCCGCCGGTGAAATACGTCCGCGAGCTGATGGGGCTGTGAGATTGTAACGGCGTTCGCCGCGGCAAAAGCCGAACAAAAAACAGGCGCTTGGCACAAGCGCCTCTACAACGCACATTCGCGGCGATGCCCAAGCTGGCGACCTGGCTCCGCGAGAAAGACGAAAAATGGTTTCAACCGTTTTTCGCAAAACATTCCGAGATTGAGATCTGCAATGCGTGCAAAGGCGAAGTCGTGATCGCGGAGGCCGACGGTCTCCTTTTGACCGGCGGTTCCGATATCGCGCCTGAATTTTTGAAGCAGCCTATCCCTAATCCAAGCGTGCTCGAGCAGGATGTCGATTTTGTGCGCGACCGGTGGGAATTCGCCGCCGTGGACGCAGCGCTCGCGCGCGGTTTGCCCGTGCTCGCAATCTGCAAGGGCATGCAGCTATTGAATGTCGCTCTCGGCGGGACACTGAAGCTCGATATTCCCGGTCACAAACTTCCCGAACAAAAAGACAACGACATCCAACCGTTGCGTTTTGAAACAAAAGCAGCGCACCGGTTCGAAAAGGTGAACAGCTCGCATCATCAAGCCATTGACACTTTGGGCCGCGGCTTTGAAATCGAGTCCTGGTGCGCAACCGACGACATCGTCGAACAAATCCGGCTCCGTAATTATCCCTTCGCGCTCGGAGTCCAATACCACCCGGAGCGCGGTAAGATTTACGATTCCCTCTTCGAAGACTTCTTTGACAGAGTTAGCAGAAATCGGCGATCGAAACCGGCACGGTCCGCGC
>QHRF01000088.1:19392-54400 GCA_003220055.1 Verrucomicrobiota bacterium
TCGATTGTCGATCTTGATAGGCAATCGGCGGCTTTGTCAGATCGCTAATTTCAAATTCGGGCGGAACATCGCCCATCACTTTTCGGAAAAATTTCGTCTGCGTTTCCGAAAACGGAAAACAACGCCAGAGCGCGTACGAGTTCAGGCCGTTGTTCAGCGCCGTCCTTGAGACGGTTGAGGAAACCGAATAGACCGCCTCGATCTCGGCGAAGTGTCGCAAAAAATATAAATCGCCGACCTCGCGATCGTCTTCCACGCGAAAGCCGTCAAGATTCAGTTTAGTTGCCTCGCCTTTTTCAAAAGGGTGAGGTCGATAAATCAAAGCGCGCCCGGGATAATTTTCTCGGATGTAATCGAGACCATGGTTCAGGTGTTCGATGTAAACAGCCGGTTCGAGATTCTTTACCAGCAGAAAAGGCGTTCCGAAGAAAATCACGCGACGATGCCCTGCTCGCGACGACTGTCGGAGTCGATCTTCTCCGCCATTGAACTGCGCAGAGAAGTCACGCAGCTCCGCAATGCTCGGAAAACGCGAAGGGCCCTAATCCAAGCGTGCTCGAGCAGGATGTCGATTTTGTGCGCGACCGGTGGGAATTCGCCGCCGTGGACGCAGCGCTCGCGCGCGGTTTGCCCGTGCTCGCAATCTGCAAGGGCATGCAGCTATTGAATGTCGCTCTCGGCGGGACACTGAAGCTCGATATTCCCGGTCACAAACTTCCCGAACAAAAAGACAACGACATCCAACCGTTGCGTTTTGAAACAAAAGCAGCGCACCGGTTCGAAAAGGTGAACAGCTCGCATCATCAAGCCATTGACACTTTGGGCCGCGGCTTTGAAATCGAGTCCTGGTGCGCAACCGACGACATCGTCGAACAAATCCGGCTCCGTAATTATCCCTTCGCGCTCGGAGTCCAATACCACCCGGAGCGCGGTAAGATTTACGATTCCCTCTTCGAAGACTTCTTTGACAGAATTAACAAAATTAACTGAATGATTTCAGAAAAGGATTCTGTCGATTCTGTTCATTCTGTCGTTTCGCTCTGCGAAGCGCCGCGTCGTCGAGAGGGTGACGACTACAGTGTTGCCACTCGTTCTTTCAGATTCACCGCTCTCTTCAACGCATTCGAGAAGCTGTTTTGTCCCGCGACCATCGATTGTCGATCTTGATAGGCAATCGGCGGCTTTGTCAGATCGCTAATTTCAAATTCGGGCGGAACATCGCCCATCACTTTTCGGAAAAATTTCGTCTGCGTTTCCGAAAACGGAAAACAACGCCAGAGCGCGTACGAGTTCAGGCCGTTGTTCAGCGCCGTCCTTGAGACGGTTGAGGAAACCGAATAGACCGCCTCGATCTCGGCGAAGTGTCGCAAAAAATATAAATCGCCGACCTCGCGATCGTCTTCCACGCGAAAATCGTCAAGATTCAGTTTAGTTGCCTCGCCTTTTTCAAAAGGGTGAGGTCGATAAATCAAAGCGCGCCCGGGATAATTTTCTCGGATGTAATCGAGACCATGGTTCAGGTGTTCGATGTAAACAGCCGGTTCGAGATTCTTTACCAGCAGAAAAGGCGTTCCGAAGAAAATCACGCGACGATGCCCTGCTCGCGACGACTGTCGGAGTCGATCTTCTCCGCCATTGAACTGCGCAGAGAAGTCACGCAGCTCCGCAATGCTCGGAAAACGCGAAGGGATAATTTGGTGTTCCGCTTGAGCGGGCAATTCGCCGCCGCTGTTGCTCATGAAAATTATCACGTCGAAGATTTCATCCAGGTCCTTTTGTAAGCGCCGGAGACGCACGCCGTCACCGCCTGGATTGATTCGCGGTTTGTAGTGGATGGTCCGTTCCACGCCGGCCAGCGGCTCTACCACGCGATTTTGCAACCATCCCGAAGTCGTGAATCGAAAACGAGCGCGATCACCGTGTCGCGTCAATTCGCCGAAAGCTTTTTGCGACGCGCACAGGATCTTGAAAACGTCCGGATGGGCGGACAGCGCAGCGTTGCCCAATCCGAGCAGACCAGCCAGGCAAAGCAAAACATCCTTCTCGGGATCGATCGGCAACGCACCAACTCCGCGCTGTCGATCCACGTTTTCGCGATAAAGCCGCGGTAGATCCTTCAATCCCCGACACGTTTTGACCTTCGGGAACGCGTGCACTTGAGCGAACTCACGGACAAACTCCTGCCAGTTCGCGTTTTCCCACCATTACGATTCCTCTCGCAACAAATGAATGCCGCCCGGGAATCGATCGCGGAGCGCGTCCGCCGCCACCAGCGCGTTCGGCAACCGGTCCGGCCGTGAAATCACGATCCAAAGTTTTGGTTCCTGCGGCATCGCTAAACTCCGCGCGCGGTTGGCGTCCAGATAAACTTGTGCATCTGCAGTTGAAAACGGACACCAAGCTTGTCCTCAAGAATCCATTCCACGATTTGGCGGGGAGAGATTCGGCCGAAGATTGGCGAGAATAGAACGGCCCGGCAGCGTTTCGTCAGATCGAACTTGCGAACTTTGTCGCACGACCATTCGTAATCTTCGCGTGAGCCCATTACCAATTTCACCTCGTCGCGCTTCGTTAGATGGTCGATGTTCGACCAGAGATTTTTCTCCACTTCGCCGCTACCAGGCGTTTTCAAGTCCATGATCCGATGCACGCGCGGATCGACTTTTGAAATATCGTGCGCGCCGCTCGTTTCCAGCAAAACAGTGTGGCCGGCGTCGCATAAGATCGACATCAACGGAAGGACGTTCTTTTGCAGGAGCGGCTCGCCGCCGGTGATCTCAACGAGGGGACAGTGAAGCTCTTCGACTCGATCGATAATTTCACTCAGCGACATCTTCTTGCCCTCGTAAAACGCGTATTCGGTGTCGCAATAATTGCAGCGCAAATCGCAGAAAGTGAGCCGGACAAAGACACAGCGTTCTCCGGCCCAGGTGCTCTCGCCCTGGATCGATTGATAAATCTCGTTGATCGTCAGCTTCTTTTCGTCCATTCGACTCAGGCTTAATTCTATCAGATCATCTGGTTCGATGCACAACCGGATCGACGACTGTTTCGCGCGTTTATGCTCGCAAAAGCGCAAAGGGTTTATTCCCTACATTTGCGCCGGCGATCCGAGCCTCAAAAAGACAGTCGAGTTGGGTTTGGCGCTCGAAAAATCTGGGGCCGACCTTCTCGAGCTTGGCTTGCCATTTTCTGATCCGCTCGCCGACGGGATTGTGAATCAATTGGCCGCGCAACGTTCACTTGCGGCTGGCACGACTGTGCGCGGCGTTTTCGATTGCGCCCGCGAGATCCGCCGCCAGTCGCAAATTCCGATCGTTCTCTACAGTTATCTCAACCCGATCTTCCAATTCGGTGCCGAAAAGTTTCATCGCGAGGCGGAGGCAGCGGGAGTGAATGGGCTGCTCATTCTCGATCTTCCACCAGAAGAAGATCTCTTAGAACTTGACTGCTTAAAGCAGTCAAGTCCCGGAGCGCGTGTTGCGGAGCAAAACGTGATTCACATCAGGCTAATCGCCCCGACGACTCCGGCTGATCGGATGAAGGAGATCGCGAAAAGCGCAAAAGGATTTCTTTACTACGTTTCGCGCGAGGGCGTGACTGGCGCGCGCGATTCAATTGCAACCTCGTTGCCGGAAAAAATCGCGGAGCTGAGAAAGATCTCGGATTTGCCGATCGCGGTCGGATTTGGAATTTCAAATCCCAAGCAAGCTCGCGAAGTCGCGCAACACGCCGACGCCGTTGTGGTCGGCAGCGCGATTGTCGATCTTATCGCGAAGCACGGAGACAAACCGAAGATGGTTGAGAAGGTCAGTGCTTTCGCGCGCGATTTAGCGAAGGCGATCCACTAGATCCCGCACTTCTGTCTGGCTTCTGCGAAGTTCGATTTCTTGCGCAGAAGTGAGGCGAGATAAGCATCGACGGCCGGAACGTCGTGGATCCGGGTAAGATTGACTGGCGTTTCGAGTCGCGAGAAGATTGCGTAGGCGATCTTGCTTCGCGGAACTTCTTTTTCGCCGTAACCGCCCGGAATATTGCTCGACCAAAAACGGACATATTCGCCGTCGGGATGATTCACCGTTCCGAGAAAGATCACCGAATGACCGTGTTCGCTCCGACCGACATTTTGGTTCCAAAAAATTTTCATGAAATCGCCCGGCTGCGCTTGCGCGAAATCCGTAAAGTTTCTTCCGAGTCCGAGTTCGTGAAACAAGCGGCCAGTTCCGGGGCCGTTGGCGTTCCAGCGACCCCAAATCCCTTCGCCGTCGTGCTGATCGCGAATCATCAGTTGGTTCAAGGTGGCAAAGTCGAGCTGGAGCTGGCCACTGTCGCGCAAGGCTTCGATCGTTTTGATGAAGACGATATAAGTCGCGCCCGAGCAGAAACTCGGATACGGCGCGGTCGGGATGACGAAGAATTTTCCTGATTCGAAGTGCGCGGCCGATTCCAACTTAATTTTGGCGAAGTGCGAGACGGAGTACTTGCCGCCGCTCGGCATCTTTTGGACTTGCTCGAGAATTAGCGAATTGAGGCTCGCGGCGCCTGCGCCTTGCGCGATGGCCGCGACGCAAACGACCCAGATCAGCTTTCGCATGAGCGACAACTAAACGACAAATTTGCTCTTGGGCAACGTTGTCATTGAGACAGCCACCGCTACATTAGATCGATATCATGTTGCGATTCACTAAGATGAACGGCGCCGGGAACGATTTTGTCATGATCGACAATCGCGGAGGCAACGTGCGCTTGGAGCCGGATCAAATCGTTCGCATTTGCGATCGTCATCACGGTGTTGGCGCAGACGGAATTTTGTTGCTCGAGAAAGGCTCAAACGGCGCCGATTTCAGGATGCGCTACTACAACCGCGACGGCGGCGAAGCGGAAATGTGCGGAAACGGCGCGCGCTGTTTCGCGCGCTTCGCTAACAAAGTCGCCGGAGCACCGGCGAAAATCTCATTTCAAACGCCGGCCGGCCTGATTCGGGGAGAATTGCGCGGCGAACTGGTCACTCTCCAACTGACCGACCCGAAAGACTTGCGACTTGGGATCGAACTTGTTGCCAATTCTGAGAAAGAACGCGTGCATTTTATCAACAGTGGCGTGCCGCACGTGGTGGTACCGGTTTCCAAAGTCGACGATGTCGATGTTCGCCGGAGAGGCGAAGCGATCCGGCGTGACAAAATGTTTGCGCCGGCTGGGGCGAATGTGAATTTTATCGAGAAGCGCGGCGCGCAGAAAATTCTCGTGCGAACATACGAGCGCGGCGTCGAAGAGGAAACGCTGGCCTGCGGAACGGGTGTCGTTGCCAGCGCCCTGATTTTTGCCGCAACGGAAAAGGTCGATGGACCAATCAGTGTGATCGTTCGCAGCGGCAGCGAACTCAGCGTCGGTTTTAAGAGGGCAGGGGATCAATTTACCAACGTGACCCTGACCGGCCCCGCAGAGTTTGCTTTTGAGGGCACGATCGACGTTTAATTTGCTAACAAATGTTTCGCGGCACTTTCACGGCAGTAGTGACCCCCTTCCGCAACGGAGACATCGATTTTGCGGCGTTCGAAAAATTAGTCGAAGCGCAGATCGCGGCCGGAATTACCGGAGTTGTCGCGGTCGGCACGACGGGCGAATCACCGACACTGACTCATGATGAGAAACACGAGGTCATTCAACGCGCGATAAAGATCGCCAACGGTGGCTGTAAGGTCATTGCCGGTGCGGGGACGAATTCTACGCGAGATTCGATTGAAGCGACGAAATTCGCCGAGAAAGCCGGCGCGGATGGCGCATTGCTCGTCGCGCCTTACTACAACAAACCGAGCCAGGAAGGATTATTTCGACACTTCAAGGCGATCGCCGGGGCAACATCGCTGCCGGTGATGCTTTACAACATTCCTGGTCGCTGTGCGGTGGATATTGCCGCGGACACGGTTGTCAGATTGGCGGAAACGTGTCGCAATATCGTTTCGATCAAAGAAGCGAGCGGCAGCGTAGAGCGCGTCGCCGAATTGCGCCGCCGTTTACCGCAAGAGTTCACGATTTTGAGCGGCGACGATTCGTTGACCCTGCCATTCATGGCGGTGGGCGCGGTTGGGGTTGTGAGTGTGGCTTCGAATTTGTTTCCGGCGGAACTTTGTGCACTGGTTCGAGCTTGCGATTCGGGTGATTACAAATCGGCCGAAAGTTTGCATCGCAAGCTTTTCCAGGTGTTTAAAGATTTGTTTATCGAACCGAATCCGGTGCCGGCGAAAACCGCACTGGCTTGGCGCGGCGCGATGTCAGCCGAAGTCCGTTTGCCATTATGCGAAATGTCGGACGCGAACCAAACTCGCTTGCGCAAAACAGTCGAGGAATTCGAAAAAGCAAAATGAAAACGTCGGTGCGCGTTGCGCTGATCGGGGCACGCGGTCGAATGGGCCAGACAATCGCCGATTTGGCCAAGGACGATCCAAAGATCGACATCGTCGCGCAATGCGATCTAGGCGACGCGATCGATCCAGCCATCAAGGATTGCGACGTCGCGATCGACTTCAGCAATTCGAGCGCGATCGACGAAATCTGTCGGACGGCTTTGCAGCACGGAAAAGCGCTCGTCATTGGCACGACCGGGCATTCGCCGGAGCAGCGCCAATTAATTGAAGAAACGGCCGGTAAATTGCCAATTGTCTTCGCGCCGAACTTTAGCGTCGGAGTGAACGCGCTCTTTGCTCTGACCCGCCAGGTCGCGGAAATTTTCGGTTCTGAGTTCGCGCCCAAAATCACCGAGACACATCACAAGATGAAGAAAGATGCGCCAAGCGGAACGGCGAAAACGCTCCGTGAGATTTTGAAAGAGACGCAAGAAGTTCCAATCGAATCAATTCGCGAAGGCGACGTTGTCGGCGAGCATACGGTCACTTTTGCCGGACCCGACGAACGGCTCGAACTAACCCATCGGGCCGGCAGTCGCGAAATTTTTGCGCGCGGTGCTTTGCGTGCGGCGCAATGGATCGTTGGGAAACCTGCTAGGCTTTACTCGATGCAGGACGTGCTCGGAATTACCCCGGCGAAATGAGGACCGGCATCGCGCTCGGTTCGAATTTGGGCGATCGAATGGCGAATTTGCGCGCGGCGCGAAAAGCGATTGTCGATCTGGTCCGCCAGCGGACGGACTCGCCGGGGCGAGCCAATGTTAAACCGCCGATGCGGAGTTCGCCGATCTACGAAACGGAGCCGGTAGATTGTGAGCCGGATGCGGGCAAGTTCCTAAACGCGGTTTTGGAAATCGAATACGACGGCGATCCAAGCGAGTTGCTGGAGCAGCTCGTTCGCGTCGAAGAATCGCTCGGACGCAAACGCGATCACACCAGAAACATTTCACGCAAGATCGACATCGATCTTCTTTATGCTGGTGATCTGAGCGTCGAGAACGAGCGTTTGCAGTTGCCTCATCCGCGTCTGGATCAGCGGAAATTTGTGCTTCAGCCTTTGGCCGATATCCAGCCTGATTTAACTTTACCTAACCAAACAAAAACCGTGCGCGAGCTGCTCGCGCAGATTGAGGATTCGACTAAAGTGATCTGCTTCGCGGAGAAGTGGTAATGACGAATCTGGTCGAGAAATATCGGGAAATGAAGAAGCGCGGCGAGAAGGTCACCGCGCTGACCGCTTACGATTATCCGACAGCGCGACTGCTCGACGAGAGCGGGATCGACATCATTCTGGTCGGCGATTCGTTAGGTATGGTCGTGCTCGGTTATGAAGATACCACGAGCGTTTCGTTGGATGAGATGTTGCATCACACTCGCGCGGTCGCGCGCGGAGTTAAATCCGCGTTGGTAGTCGGCGATATGCCGATCCATACTTTCGAAAAGCCGGCCCAAGCGGTTGCGACGGCGAAACAATTTATCAATGCCGGCGCTCAGGCGGTGAAGCTGGAGGGCGGCGTGAGTCACGCCGCGCATATCGAAGCGATAACTGATGCCGGAATTCCGTACATGGCCCACATTGGAATGCTGCCGCAGCACGTTCGAGAACAGGGCGGTTACAAAGTCAAAGGTAAAACGCAATCGGAAGCCGAAGCGTTGATCGCAGATGCACGCGCGGTGGAAAAAGCGGGCGCGTTTTCTGTCGTTCTCGAGATTGTGGTCCCGGAGATCGCCAAACAAATCACCCACGCGATTAGCATTCCGACGATTGGCATCGGATCGGGGGAACAATGTGATGGCCAGATTCTGGTGACGCACGATTTGATCGGGCTATTTCCCTGGTTCACTCCGAAATTTGTTTCGCCGGAGGCGCGGGTGGCCGACGAGATTCGCAGGGCGGCCTGTGCTTTCATTGAACGAACGCGCGGAGCAAGTGCAGTGTCTAAGCGGCCAGGAGTTTGACAACGATTTGGCGCTAAAGGTGTTTAATTAAGACGATGAAAGCAGCGACCCGAATTTCCGATTTCGACGACATCGACGATATCGAACACGAAGCGCTGCTTACCGGCAGCCCAGAGCGAAGCTGGATTTGGTTTGGTTTGATTATATCGCTCTGCCTCCACATCACCCTTTGCATTTATTTTTATCGGACACGATTTCAGTCAGTCGATGCAGTCTTCAGTGATGTGCAGCAGCCGATGACTTTTAGGGTCAAAAATGTCGATATGGCTCAGATCGATAAAGCAAGTGGCGATCAAATAAATCCGGCGGCAAAACCCAATCCCGACGACACGAAGGAACAGCAGCCGGACGAGAAGAAATCGTTCGATAAGCTTTTGCAGGAGATTCAGGCGACGACCGCGATGCCGGACGACATGAGCAACGTTTTGCCGGACAAGCCGAAAGTCGACCAGGCAGACGTGGCTTCGGTGATGAACGAGATCGAACGCAGCACGGTGCAAACTCTTTCTACAAATCCGAACGCCACCCACGAGCAATCGCTCTTGAACGACAGCTCGGTCTCAGGCCGACCGCAGCCCGCGCTCAGCGGAACGGAGCTGGCGACCAGCACGATCATTAAACGTCCGAACACTTTCACGAGTAAACTTCCCGGGGACAGCGCCGGCCCGAACAAAAAAGGCGCGCCCGGATTCAGCGATCTCGATCAATTGCTCTCGCAAAAAGGTCCGCTCGGTTCGGGAACGAAGATTCGAATGCCCGAAGATCAACTTTTCGGCTTCGACAGCGCTAACTTACAACCTAGCGATATTTTGCACAAACTTGTCGATCTTCTAAAACGCAATCCGAAGGCGATGTTCACGATCGAGGGTTACACTGATTCGATCGGCACCTATGAATACAATCTGGATTTGAGCCAGCGCCGCGCCGACAACATGAAGCAATATTTGGTGGAGGCTTTGGGCATTGATCCATCGCACATTGATGCGCGCGGTCGGGGATCAACTAAGTTTGTGGTCCCGCCGCGCCCGGTGGCTCCAACCGCGTCCCAAGCCGAATTCGACGTAGAGATTGAACGCGAACGCGCAAACCGCCGCGTCGAGGTCACGATTAACACAAACCCGCAGTAATCCTTGTGTGAGGTAGTAGCGGTTCACCGAACCGCCCGCGGGCGATTGAGGTCAATCGCCCCTACCAGTTCTTGATCCACTTTGTCTGATTCGTCCCGGATGAATCGTCGGCAATGCTCCAGAGATCGAACGTTGGATTGTAGCCGTAAGTTTTGCCTGAACTCTTCGCAGTCGAGTAACCATAGCTGTTACCAAACGGGTCCCGAATAAATGCAACATTTTGGTTCTGATCCGTCGGACTTAGCTGATTTGGTTTGAACGAAAAGTACGATTTTCCTTCGACAACACGATTGTGATCTGTATCACCGCTTAGTTGTTCGTAGAGATACAGACTCGCCGCCACTGGTGTTGGGGCCGTGGTCGGATCAATGTTTTCTGTCTTACTTGGATCCGTCGGATAAAGTCCATTATCGGCTTTGTAGCTTTCGAGCGCGGCCGACATCGCGGCAATTTCGGCTTCGGCCCGGGAGCGCGCCCCTTTCTTCTGCACGTAACCGACCGTGCTCAGAATCAAACCGGCCAAGATGATAATGATCGCGATGACCAGGAGCACTTCGATGACGGTGAACGAAGCTTCGCTTCGAAATGACGAATGACGAATGACGAATGACGAATCAATTACGAAACCAGAACGACGAAACAAGCGTCGGGCGATCCAAGTTTTGCATTTTGTCATTCCTTCGACATTCGACATTTGTGCCTCGTCATTCAAATCACGTTTGCTGTTGCAAGCCCTGGATGATGCTGATGAGCGGCAGGAACAGCGCAATCACGATCGTGCCGACGACGAGCGCGAGAAACACAATCATGATTGGCTCCAACGCCGCGGTCATGGCTGCGACTGAGTTGTCCACTTCGTCATCATAGACATCGGCGATCTTCAAAAGCATCTCGGGGAGTTGTCCGGTTTCTTCGCCGACGTCGATCATACTGACGACCATTGGTGGAAACGCGCCGCTGGCTTCAAGCGGTTGCACGATCGATTCGCCTTCCTTAACACTCTCGTGGACCTGACCAATCGCGCCCGCGATTACCATGTTGCCGGCGGTCTCGCGGGTAATGTTAAGGGCTTGCAAGATTGGAACGCCGCTGGTGACAAGGGTTCCGAGAGTTCGCGAGAACCGTGAGATCGCTGTCTTCCGAATGACGTCGCCAAAGAGCGGAAAATGAAGTTTAGCACGGTCGATTGCCGATTTTCCGCGCGGGGTGCGATTAGCGAACTTGTATCCGGCGATCGCGGCGAAGAGCAGCGCGAGAATCACGAGCCAGTGACCCTGGACAAATCTGCTCACGGTAATGACGAGCGTCGTGATCACGGGTAATGGGCGATCGCCGAGCATGTCGTGAAAGATCGCTTCGAATTTCGGCACGATAAAGACGAGCAGAAATCCCATGATCGCGACCGCCATCGTCATGACGATGAGTGGATAGACCATAGCGGCGGCAACTTTGTTTTTAATCTTGGCCGCTTTTTCCTGAAACTCCGCGAGCCGGGTAAGAACGAGCTCGAGTACACCGCCGACTTCGCCGGCCTTCACCATATTGATGTAAAGATCGTTAAAGATGAGCGGATACAGCGCGAGACTTTCCGAAAACGTGCTGCCGCCCTGGACCGACTCAGCGAGCTTGTCGATCGTGTTTTTTAAAACCGTGTCGCGTTCCTGTTTGGCGAGAACGTTGAGGGCGCGCAAAAGAGGCAGGCCCGCATCGATCAGGGTTGCTAGCTGACGCGTGAAAATCATTAGGATTTTCGGTTTAACTTTTTTGCGCTGGAAAAGAACGATGCCTTTTCGTTTTTCGCGCGGTTGCGCGACACGCGCGGCTTTGGCCGCGCGCTTGGCCGCTTTGCCATCGCGCCCCCCGCCTTTTCCTTCCTCGTAAACGTTGGTCGGAAAAAATCCGGCCTGACGCAGCTGGCCGATGGCTTCGTTCGTCGAAGCGGCTTCGACGAGCCCGGTCGATTCCTGTCCGCGTGAATCGAGCGCTACGTAAGTGAAACGCGGCATGACGACATCAATGTTAGGCGAACGCTCAGGTGTATTTCAATACCTCCTCGATGGTGGTATCGCCGGCAAAAATACTGCGCAATCCATCCTGCCGCAGCGTCACCATTCCGAGCTCAACCGCTTTTTGTTTGAGAACGACGGTCGGCGCCCGTTCATTGACCAACTCGCGGAGCGGATCGGTGATTTTCATTAACTCATAAATTCCTTTGCGGCCCTTGTAGCCGGTGTTATTGCATGAGTCACAACCTTTGCCGTAGAAAAATTTGCGATCGCCGATATCCTTTTTGGCTAATTCGATCTGGGCCAGGAGCGATGCGTTAGGCGTGTAAGCGGCCCGGCAGTTCGGGCAGATGCTCCGGAGCAATCGCTGACCAAGCACAGCTTCGAGCGTGGCAGAAATCAAAAACGGTTCCACGCCCATGTCGATCAAGCGCGTGATTGCGCCGGGCGCATCGTTCGTGTGCAGAGTCGTGAAAACGAGATGGCCAGTGAGCGATGCTTGAATGGCGATTTGGGCGGTCTCGAGATCGCGCGTTTCGCCGATCATGATCCGATCAGGATCCTGCCGGAGAAACGCGCGTAAAGCGCGAGCGAATGTAAGACCGATCCCCTCGTTCACCGGCACCTGAACGATTCCTTCCAAGTCGTACTCGACCGGTTCTTCGGCCGTGAGCAATTTGGCATCGATGGTGTTGATCTTGCGCAAGCAGGAATAAAGCGTCGTCGTTTTTCCGGAACCGGTCGGGCCGGTGGCAATAAAAATTCCATTCGGCCGATTGATGATTTCGAGAATGTAATTGTGCACGTAGTCGGGCATCCCGAGCATTTCCAGATCGAGATTCACGGTCGAGCGATCGAGCACGCGCAAAACGACGCTCTCGCCGAACTGCGTCGGCAAAGTCGAAACGCGAAGATCGACATGCCGGCCGGCGATATTTTTTTGAATGCGGCCGTCCTGTGGCAGACGCCGCTCGGCGATGTTCATGTTCGCCATCACTTTGACGCGGGAGATGACCGGCAACGCGAGATGGCGCGGCGGCGGCGACATTTCGTAAAGCGCGCCGTCCACTCGATAGCGGATTTTGAATTCGTTTTCGAACGGCTCGAAATGAATATCGCTCGCGCGGTCCTGGATCGCTTGATACAAAATTAAATCGACAAAGCGAATGATCGGTGTGGCGTTCGCCTCCGCTTCGACGGCGGCGGCAGTTTCGTCGCCGCGAATTTGCAGCATGTCGCCGGCTTCGCCGAGTTGCTTGAGCACTTGCTCCATGCTCGTGGTGTCGGCGCCGTAATATTCCTTGATTCGATTATCGATTTGCTCGGTTGGCGCGACCACAACATCGACATCTTTGCCGAGCGCGAAGCGGAGATCTTCGGCCGCGCGCGGGTCGAGCGGGTCGGCCAAAGCAATCCGCAAAGTATTTCCGCTCAAACCGATCGGAAGTGCGCGGTGAAGACGCGCCAGTCCGCTCGGAATCAATTTCAAAATCGTGGGCGGAATTTCGTTATCGCCAAGATCGACATATTCGGCGCCGAGCGCGTCGGCGATCGTGTGATAGAAGCCGGTTTCATCGACGAAACCGCTGTCCACCATCGCCTGGATGATGGTTTTGCCGTTCAAGTTCGCCTCGTTTAAGACGTCCTCGGCTTGCGACGGTTGAAGGACGTGCTGTTCGATGAAAAGTTCGGCGACTTGTTTCTCGTTCATTAACTGACGTCTCCGATGGTGATTGAAATCACTTCCTCAGCGCTGGTGAGGCCCGCGAGAACTTTGCGGACGCCGTCTTCGCGCAAAGTGCGCATGCCCAGCTCGCGGGCGCGCTGACGCAGCGACAAAGTCGCACTTCGTTTGTTGATCATGTGGCGGACTTCGTCGTCGAGAATAAAAATTTCAAAGATGCCCATGCGGCCTTTGTAACCAGTGCCGCGACATTGCTCGCAGCCTTTGCCTTGCATCACTTGCGCGTCGCGGAGTTGACCCGGCTCGATTCGCAGAGCGCGGATTTCGCTTTCGCCCAGTTCCACGGGTTCCCGGCAATTCGGACAGATTCGCCGAACGAGTCGTTGTGCCATGATCGCGCGCAGGGACGAAGCAACGAGAAAGGGCTGCACGCCGATGTCGATCAAACGCGGGATGGCGGACGGCGCGTCGTTGGTGTGGAGTGTGCTGAAGACGAGATGACCAGTCAGTGAAGCGTTCGTTGCGATGCTGGCGGTTTCGAGATCGCGGATCTCGCCGATCATGATCACGTTCGGCGCCTGGCGAAGAATCGAGCGCAAGGCCGCCGGAAATGTCATCCCGATTTCCGGATTTACCTGGACCTGATTGATGCCGGTCATTTGATATTCGATCGGTTCTTCGACGGTGATAATCTTGCGGTCCGGCTTGTTAATGTAATTGAGACAAGCGTAGAGCGTGCTGGTTTTTCCGGAGCCGGTCGGTCCGGTGACGAGCAAAACTCCGTCCGGCAATTGAATCAAACGCTCGAATGTTTCCTGGTCGTCGCTGAAAAAACCAAGCTCGGGCAGCCCAAGCATCAGACTCGATTTGTCGAGGACGCGCATGACGACGCTCTCGCCATGATTGGTCGGGATGGTGGAGACGCGCAGGTCGATCGGCTTCTTTTTGATTTTGACCTGAATCCGTCCGTCCTGTGGCAGTCGCTTTTCGGCGATGCTCATCGAACCGGTCATGATTTTTAGCCGGCTGACGATGGCGGATTGCAAACGTTTTGGCGGCGCCTGCATTTCCTGGAGGACGCCGTCAATTCGGAACCGGACACGGAATTTTTTGTCGAGCGGCTCGAGATGAATGTCGCTCGCGCCGGCGCGATGCGCTTCGATGATCAACATTGAGACCATGCGAATGATTGGGGCGTCGGCTTCATCGACTTCGGTGATGGCAGCGCCGTCGCCGAGCTCGAGACCAAGATCGACATCTTCGCCAATTTTTTCTTTGAGGGCATCGGCGGCTTCATCTGCCGTGCCGTAATATTTGATCAGCGCTTCCCGAATTTTTTCGAGGCTTGTGCAAACCAGCTCGAGCTCGCGTTGGAGCAAAAAGCTCAGGCTATCGATCGTGTCGATGTCGAGTGGATCGCTTACGGCTACGACCAGACCGGTTTCGCCAAAAGCGACTGGAATGACTTTGAACCGCCGCGCGTCTTCAGCGCGGATCTGTTTGATAATCGCCGGCGGAATCACCATCGTGGAGAGATCGATCCAGTCCATGTGCGCCTGCGCGGCCAGCGAACGCGAGACGTCGGACTCGGTAACGGCGCCACCTTTAATCAGAAGATCGACAATGTTGTTCTGGCCGTCCAAGCGCGGGCGTGCTTTGTCGATTTGCTTGCGCGAAACCAACCCGACGTCTTGCAGGACTTTGAGGACGTAATCTTCGTTTTGTTGCACGGCCTGGGAAACCTGACCCCGCTAGTTTATCCGAATCCGCCCGCGGCGTGAACCGCTATTTACGGCTCAACCGAAAAAATAAAATCAACGCCGCGTTCGGTTTGCCGACTTTGTCCCTGAAGGCACGGCCACATCGGGGGGATTTTCCGAGTCAGATAACAACTTTAGGGGAAAATTGCGATGTTTTCGGGTTGGCCGCGCATAATGCAAGTTGGGGGATTTTTTGGGTTTGTGGCGACGTGCGTGCTGCTTTGCCTCTTTGTCCTCGTCGCAAGTTGATCCGCAGCAGACGTTTGCTGCACCACCAGTGTATTCCGTTGCCGGCAGTGAAGTCGGCATCACCGGTTTGACTTCAATGGCCAAAGGCGATTTTAACACCGACGGAATTCTGGATTTTGCCGCAGGAGGGTTCGCCTATGCGGCTACAGTTACCATCTTGAATGTTCGCTGATCGCGCGACTACTCGACCGTCACGCTTTTGGCCAGATTGCGAGGCTTATCGACGTCGCGGCCGAGTTCGACTGCAAGGTGGTAGGCAAGGAGCTGCAATGGAATCACCGTCAGAACCGGACTGAGACAATCGATAACATCCGGGACTTCGACGATATCTGCGGCGAGACCCTTGAGTTGTTTCGCGCCGTTCCCGGAAGTGATGGCGATGATCGGTCCCTTGCGCGCTTTTACTTGCTCAATGTTGTTCAGGTTCTTTGAGAACACCGCGTCATCCGGCGCGATGAAGATGGAAGGCAAGTCCGGCCTAACGAGTGCAATGATTCCATGTTTGAGTTCCGCGCTGGGATGCCCGTCGGCGAAAAGGTAAGTGATCTCCTTCATCTTGAGCGCGCCTTCGAGCGCGATCGGATAATTGAATTGCCGTCCGAAAAAAAGCATTCCGCTGACATCGGCATATTTCTTCGCGATCGCTTTAACTTGATCGCTTAACTTTAGCACTTGCTCGATGTGCCCTGGCAACGCTTCGAGCGCATCAATGATTCGCTTTCCCTGGGCGGTGGAGAGCTGGCGCATGCGGCCGAGGAGCAGACCGATCAGCGTTAGAATCACAAGTTGGGAGGTAAACGATTTCGTTGCGGCGACACCGATCTCGGGACCGGCGTGCATGTAAACGCCGCCATCGCTCTCGCGTGCGATGGTACTGGCGACGTTGTTACAAATTCCGAGCGTGCGATATCCTTTGCGTTTGCTTTCGCGTAACGCGCCGAGTGTGTCGGCGGTCTCGCCGCTCTGGCTGATGGCGAAGACCAATGTGTGTTCGGTCGGAGGAGTATTGCGATGGCGGTACTCGCTCGCGAATTCAACTTCAACCGGGATACTGGCAAGTTGCTCGATGATGTATTCGCCGACCCGACCTGCATGCAAGGCGGTGCCGCAGCCGGTCAGAACCACCCGTGCGACGTCGCGCAGTTCTGCCGGGTTCATATTCAAACCGCCGAGCTTGGCAGTGCACTCTTCATAGGTGAGGCGGCCACGCATCGCGTCGCGCACTGAGTCAGGCTGCTCGCAGATTTCCTTGAGCATGTAGTGCGGGTAATCGCCTTTCTTAATGTCTTCCGCGCTGAACTCGACTTTGCTGACCGCATGCTCCCCAACGGCGCCATCGATCGCGCTGATCTCAAATTTGTCTCGCTCGAGTGCGACAAGGTCGAAGTCGTTTAAGTAAATGGCGTCGCGCGTGTGAGCGACGATCGCGCTCACGTCGCTCGCCAGGAAATTTTCATCTTTGCCAACGCCGAGAACAAGCGGGCTTCCCCGGCGCGCGCCGACAATAAAATTCGGAATATCCGCGTGGACTACGGCAATCCCATAAGTGCCGATGACTTGTTTTAATGCCGCGCGCGTAGCGTTAACCAGGCGGGCTTTAGAGTCTTTGCCGTCAAGCTGCCGATAAATATTTCCGATTAGGTGCGCCAACACTTCGGTGTCGGTGTCGGACCGAAAATTCGTATCGCCGTTTTGGATCAGTTGCTCTTTGAGTATCCGGTAATTTTCGATTACGCCGTTGTGAACGAGGGCGATCTTGCCGGTGGCGTCGAAATGCGGGTGGGCGTTCTCGTCGTTGACCTTTCCGTGCGTCGCCCAACGGGTGTGGCTGATTCCGTAAGATCCAGCGGCCGGTTCTTGCGAAATGAGCTTGGCCAGTGAAGCGATCCGACCGGCGCACTTGCGCGTCTCGACATGATCGCCATTAACGATGGCGACGCCGGCGGAATCGTAGCCGCGATATTCGAGGCGACGAAGTCCATCGAGCAAAATGGGCGCAGCTTGCGAGCGCCCGACATAACCGACGATTCCACACATACTAGGAAATGAAGGTTGCCACTGGCGGCAGCCCCGTGCAACCGGGGTAAACCGAGCAAAAAGGTTGCCGTGAACCACCAGCACTGAGTTATTGGAGGTGTGCAGACCCAAAATCCCGGCGCTCGCGATTCAGTCTCGCCGCTGTCCACGCCCGCGCTTCCACCGGGCACGACTCAGCGAACACTCGCGATTATCATGGGCGGCGGCGCAGGCACCCGCCTGTTCCCGTTAACGAAAGATCGCGCCAAGCCGGCGGTGCCGCTCGGCGGCAAATATCGCATCGTCGATATTCCGATCAGCAATTGCCTGAACTCGGGTCTGCGGTCGATTTACGTGCTGACGCAGTTCAACAGCATGTCGTTACATCGACATATACAGGACAGCTACAAGTTCGACAATTTCTCGCGCAGTTTCATCGACATCTTAGCGGCGCAACAAACTCCAGAAGGCTCGCAGTGGTATCAGGGAACCGCCGATGCGGTCCGTCAAAACATGCGCTACTTCCTTGAACGTCCATTCGATTATTATCTGATTCTCAGCGGCGACCAACTATACCGCATGGATTTTCGGACGCTGTTGCATCAGCACATTCAAACCGGCGCCGACATCACCCTCGCGACCAAACCGATCCATCGCCATCAGGTCGCTGAGTTCGGCATTATGCAAAGCGGAGTCGATCGCCGGATCGTGCGCTTTGTCGAAAAGCCGAAGGACGACACAATCCTTCAGGAATTGAAGATGAGTCGCGAGCTCCTGCGCGCCGTTGGCTCCAAAGAGGATGAAGAATTGTTCCAGGCTTCCATGGGAATTTATCTATTCAATCGCGACGTTCTTGTGAAGTGCCTCGACAACGACCTGTTCGATTTCGGCAAGGACATCATTCCGCACTCAATCAAAGATCGACAGGTAAACGCGTTCATTTTTCAGGATTACTGGGAAGACATTGGAACGGTGCGCGCGTTTTACGAAGCGAACCTCGACCTGACCGATCTCGTCCCGGAATACAGTTTTTTCGATACCGAGGCGCCGATTTACACGCATCCGAGATTTTTGCCGGGGAGTAAAGTTAATGGCGCAGCGCTGCGACAGGCGATCATTTCTGACGGCTGCATCATTTCCGATG
Source organism: Verrucomicrobiota bacterium (assembly GCA_003220055.1). Taxonomy (GTDB): domain Bacteria; phylum Verrucomicrobiota; class Verrucomicrobiia; order Chthoniobacterales; family UBA10450; genus AV40. Next base: position 37,742 of record QHRF01000088.1, read on the forward strand.
CGCACATCGAGCGCAGCGTCATTGGTATTCGCAGCATCATTCAGAGCGGTGCGACGATCCGGAACAGTGTGATTATGGGAGCGGACTATTTCGAACAAGATCGGCCAGGCGCAGCGGATGTGCCGCCGATCGGGGTGGGACGCAATTGCGTAGTTGATCGCGCCATTATCGACAAGAACGCACGCATCGCCGACGGCGTCGTGATCACGCCGGAAGGAAAAGCCGCGAACCTGGACGCGGACAATTACTTCATTCGCGACGGGATCGTGGTTGTGCCAAAGAACGCGGTTATCCCGGCGGGCGTCTGGATCTAAATCGGTACTATAAACAGACCGACATAGGGCGTTTGAAGGTCAGCGTTTGTCGCTGAAATTGGCAAATTGACCGCCGGCTTCCCATTTTTCCTGCTTGTTCCAAGGCATGGCGGATTCCGGTTTCGCATCTGGATCGTTGACCAGCGCGACGTGTTCTTTTTGGCTTGCGCATGAAACGAGCATTCCTGCCGCTGCCACCAACAGAACGGCCGCGACCTTTCTCTCCTGCCTACGAATTTGTGCCAGCATAGATGACGGTGTCTCCAGGTTGCACCTGGACGCCTCGCGCCAGAGTGCCGGTCATGATATCGCCGATAGCGGTCGCCGGTTCAACTGAAGAAATGCGAATTTTTCCAATGAAGCTGCCATCTCGCACGATCAGCATTTCAGAATGCGGCTCCACCCCGTTGCGGCCGCCGAGATTAAGGACGACGAAATTGTAAGCCTGATTAACGGCAAGGATTGTGCCCCGAACGCCCACTTTCCCGCGCCCCACGGCCCGGCGCTTTTTCTCATCTTCCAGCTGAGAGGAGCGCTCTCTTACGGATTGCAATTTTTCGGAAAGCAGACTTTTCTCGCGCTCCCCGCTGTCGAGCTGCTGGCGGGCGTCATCGAGCTGCGCCTGCAACTCAACCACCGATGGCGCACCAGGATTGACCGAGGCTGGCTGTTTTTCTTCGATTTGCTTTTGTAAGGCCAGGATCTCCGCTTCTTTGTCCTGAAGTTTGGCTTCGAGCTGCCGCTTTTCATTAAGAATTTGGGTCAATTGACCCTCGGCGGCTCCGGTGTTGTCTTTGCGCTCAGCCATCTGAGCCAGCTTGGCTTGCTCGACCGCAATTGCCGCTTCGCGCGCCTTAAGTTCCTTTTCCTTCCTGGCGCGATCCTGTTCGGCGATAGCGCGTGTGGTCGAGGTATCGGCTACGGCTGAACGGAGCGTTTTCACTTTTGCGACGTTGAGGGCACCGAAAATCGCAGCCACGAAAAGAAGTAAAGCGGAGGCGCCGATCAGCGTTTTCGGGGTGGGACCAAAATTCTGGGACAGGGATAGCACAAACAAATTGTTTAACTGGAGCGCGGGGCAAAATGCAATCCTCGATTTCGGCGTTCGCGAGCGAGCTTGCTTGCGCACGGCATGCTTCCTTCGTATAACAAGCGCGTGGGTCAGCAGCACCGAGTTCGATCGAAACGCAAGCGCCGAAAAGCGTATCTGAAACGCAAGAAAAAAACGTTGCGCTCCAAACAGCGCGAATCGCCGAAATCGCGCAGCAAAAAAGAGCCGCCACCGGCGGCGTAGACCAACGTCTCGCTTCCGAGAAGCGCGCGAACTAAAGTATGGAGTGCCTGCACGATATCTTATCGTCGATGGTCACAGCATCATTTTCGCGTGGCCCAAGTTGCGTGACCTGCATGCCAGACGACCGTACCTCGCGCGTGAGGCACTGATCAAGGAACTGCGGCATTATCAAGATTGGACGGGAGTCCACGTCGCGGTCGTTTTTGACGGGCAAGGCGACCGTGTGAGCGAGGTTTCCGATCCGCACGACGTGCAAATTTTCTACGCCCGCCGTGACCAATCAGCGGATGCGATCATTGAGCGACTGGCTAGCAAATATGGATCGCGGTTCGAAATAACGGTCGCGACGTCGGACTTCCTCGAAATGGAAACGGTGAATGCGAGCGGCGCCGCTTGCATTTCGCCCGATGGATTGCGGAAACTTTTGAGAGCGGCCGAAAAGAGCTGATCAAGCAGCTCCGGCCAGGGCTGACTGCTGACCGTTGGAGGTCACGTTGGGTTTGCGCTGCTGACAGGTGGCGAGAATTCGCGCGAGCACGCAGTAGAGTTGTTCAATCGGAAGGTTTTTGCTGACGTATCCGTTCGCGCCCGCGTGGAGGGCAGCATGCATTTGCTCTTCGTCGTAGCCGACGCCGGTGAAAACGACAATCGGAAGCGTCGGATTCAGCTCTCGCATAAAGGAGATCAGAGAAATTCCGTCAACTTTGGGCATCTTAAGATCGACAATGGCTACTTCGCAGTCGTTCTCCGAGAGCCAGGCCGCCGTCTGGAAGCCATCGGTCAAAGCGGAGCAGGTGTGACCGCGTTGACGCAGATACGTGACCAGGAACTTAGCGATGCCAGGGTCGTCATCAATGATCAGGAATTGAGAGTAGTCGCGTTTAGCCGGCTTCATTGCCTATAATTTCCATAATGACCAAAGCACTATCCTTGCCAATCTTAAATCCTCCTCCGGCAGTTTCAGCTTGCCCCGCGACCCTCTCAGAGCCCCAGCTTTTTCTCGATCGCCTTGACCCGATCGAACAGCTTGCCCAGCCGATGAATCCAGGCGATCTGCCGCTTCGCCTCTGGCAAGGGCACAGCTGGCGAGCCAAACCATGCGCCGCCCGGCAAGTCCTTCGAAATGCCGCTTTGCGCCGCGATAATCGTGTTGTCCTCGATGGTAAGATGGCCAATGACCCCGACCTGGCCGGCCATCATCACTTTTTCTCCGACGCGGGTGCTGCCGGAAATGCCCGTTTGCGCGGCGATGATGGAATGCTTTCCAATAATGACGTTGTGCGCGATCTGCACAAGATTGTCGATCTTAACGCCTTCTTGGATCCAGGTCCGGCCGAATCGAGCGCGATCAATGGTTGTGTTTGCCCCGATCTCAACGTCGTCGTCAATTTGGACAATTCCGAGTTGCGGAATTTTTTGGTAACGGCCTTCGACGAATTCGAACCCAAAACCATCCGCGCCGATTACTGCACCGCTGTGAATAATGGCGCGCGCGCCGATTCGTGTTCGTTCGCGAATGGTTACGTTCGCATAGATCAGGCATGACGCGCCGATAATGCTTTCGTGTCCGATGTAGCTGCCGGCACCGATCACGGCGTTGTCACCAATTGTCGCGCCAGATTCGATGACCGCATGCGGTTGAATCGAGATGCCGCTTCCGATTTTTGCAGTTGGATCGACAACCGCTGTCGGGTGAATGCCCGGCGTAAAAGCAATCGGTTTGGGCGCCAGTTTCAGGACAACTTGCTCGAAGGCTTTCGAAGGGTTGGCCACGCGGATCTGCGCGGCCGCGGTCTGCCCGGAAAAATCCAGCGGAACAAAAACGGCCGATGCCCGTGTTTGCCGAAGGCGCGCCAGATAACGCGGATCGGCGTAAAATGTGATCTCGCCCGCGACCGCTTCCGAGAGCGATGCGGCCCCGTCAATTTCCAGCGCCGGATCGCCGCGCAATTCTCCTCCGCAAAGGGCCGCGAGTTCCTTAAGAGTAAAACTCACGTGATTCAAAGGGCGCCGGGAACATCCGCAAAATCGATGTCGATCTAGGATTTAATACTCGAGCGGACTGTATCCAGTTGGCCGGCGGAACCGAGTTTCTCGTTTTTGTGCGCAATAAAGTTGGCATACTCCTCGACGAAAGTTTTTCCCGGCGGCCGAAAATCGAATTGCTCGGGATGATCGCGGAAGAATTCGCGATGGACGCGAGTCCAAACGAGGCGTCCGTCAGTGTCGATGTTCACTTTGGTCACGCCGAGTTTCGCGGCTGGCAGATACTCTTCTTCGTTCACGCCGCGCGCAGAAGGATCGAGTTTTCCACCGGCGGCATTAATGCGGTCGACTTCCGATTTCGGAACGCTCGACGAGCCGTGCATGACGATCGGGGTGGGGGGAAGGCCAGCTTGCTTCACCTTGTCGCGAATTCCCTCAATCACATCAAAGTGGAGCGACTGTTGCCCTTTAAACTTGTAAGCGCCATGGCTCGTTCCGATCGCGGCAGCAAGCGAGTCGCATTTCGTTTGTTTAATAAATTCAACCGCTTCGTCGGGATTAGTCAGGCAGGCGTGGCCTTCATCCACCTTGATGTCTTCTTCGACGCCGCCAAGTCTGCCGAGCTCGGCTTCAACGCTGATGCCTTTGGGATGGGCCCTGTCCACGACCCGCTTAGTGATCTCAACATTTTTCTCGAACGGCTCCCCGCTGGCGTCAATCATTACCGAACTGTAGAACCCGGACGCGATGCAATCGTAACAAGCTTCTTCGTCGCCGTGATCGAGGTGCACGGCGAAGATTGCCTCCGGAAACATTCCTTCGGCTGTGCGAATGATCGCTTCCAGCATTCGCTTGTCGGCGTACTTTCGCGCGCCCTTGGAAAGCTGGATGATAAACGGCGCCTTGCTTTGCACGTTGCCGCGGAAAAGTCCGAGGCATTGTTCCATATTGTTGATGTTGTAGGCGCCGACAGCAAACTTGCCGTAGGCGACCTTGTAGAGTTGAGCGGTGGTGACGATCATAAAGGTGGGAAAGTGCTGATTTGCTTTTGCGAAGACTCAAATCGCGGGCCGCAAATCGCAACTCGAATTTTTGTTAATCGGATCCGCTCGTTGTCGGTAAGAGCACACTGACCTGTGTGCCTTTTGACGTCGAATCGACTTCTACCCGGCCATGATGATCGAACACAGTCCGCTTTACAATCGGCAAACCGAGACCCATTCCGCGCGGTTTGGTAGTGCAAAACGGTGAAAAGATCTTCTCTTTTATTTCCGGGGCGATGCCGGTGCCGTTGTCCTGGACCGTGACGACGACGGCGGCGGAATGGCGTCCTTCCCGGACAGGTTTTGCCGAGAGGGTAATGCGCGGTTTACTCCGGTCCGCGCTGGCTTCGGCAGCGTTGGCGAGAAGGTGGGCGAAGGCTTCGGCCAGCGCTGTTTCATCTCCTAACACCCGCGGCAGATTACTGGGCAATGAAGTTTCCAATTCCACTCTGCCGTTGATGCCATAGCGCGACCGGGCAATTTCAACGCCCTTTTTGACCGGGGAGCGGACGTCGATTGGCTTGAGCACGAGCTCGGGTGGATGCGCGAAGTTGTTGATTTGCGTAATAATTTTATCGAGCCGATCGATTTCATTGACCACAATCTTATTGAACTCCTTGCGAAAATCCGCGTCATCGAAACGCTCCGGCAGGAGTTGGGCAAAAGTCTTGATCGCGACGAGCGGATTACGAATTTCGTGGGACATGCTGGCGGCCAGGTCGGTCCAGAACGTCGCTCGATCGAGCAACGCTTGTTTCTCGCGCAAAGTTTCCTCAACGGTCAAATCTTGGATTACCGCGACCGCGCCAAGGGGCGAACCGTTGTCGGCGATTTGGCGCGTTTCGACAGAAAGCGATCTCCGGGTGTTATTGTCGATCCATTGCTGCGGCGGCAACGGCGTCTTTGCTTCCAATGTTTCGCGCAGAAAGCTGGCGAGTCTGTTGCCGACCGCTTCCACCGGCTTACTCAAAGTCTCCGCGCCGGACAGACCGAGAATTTTTTCGGCAGGCGGATTAAACCAACGAACAGTCGCGTCCACGTCGATGGCGACGATGCCGGGCGGAATTGATTTCAGGAGCGTTTCTGCCAGCGTTCTTTGGACAGTTGCTTCTTCATACAGAAGCGCATTTTCAAGAATGGTGGAGACGTGCTCGGCCAGCATCGTGAGACCTTCCAAGTCGCGATCGTCGAAAAGCTGCCCGGTCACACGGTGGCCGAAGAAAACCCAGCCGATGATACAGCCGCGCGCGTAAAGGGGCACGATCGCTTCGGCGCCGAACATGTCGAGCGCGCGCCTCATAACGTTTCGCTCTCGCTGGTCTGGTGTTCGAGCAAGATTGGCGCGGGAAATGAGATGCGCATGTAACTCAAACCAGCGCACCAGCGTGTCGCGCTTTTCGAATTTCAATTCTTCGGTCTCGGGCAAGCAATGAAGGCCCGCACGCAGGCGATACGGATCTCCTTTGCGAGTTTGCGAAAAGAGTCCTACCCGGCTCACGCCGGCTGCATCGGCTAAGGCTTCCACCACTGCCGCCACCAGCGTGTCCATATTGTCCAGACGGCGAAGGACCCGAGGGAATCGCAGCAACGGCAACGTCCTGATCGTGTCGATCGATTGATGTGCAGCTTCAGTTTTCCGATGAACATCCGGCGTCAGGGTCGATGTTTCGCGCAAATCGCGGTTTTCCTGCGAAACTTTCAAATAATCGAGCGCGCGCCCGAGAAGCGCTTGAAAACGGCGCCGTTCTAAGCCGATCTCTTCAGCGGCGTAGATTCCAACCTGTTCGGCTTCGCGTAACGTCTCAGATTGAGCAACGCCGAATGCGATGATCAAAATATCGGACCGTTCACTCTGGATTTGGTCGATTAATTCGCGGCATTCTTTTGATCGCAAATCCATCATTAAGACGGAAGGGCCCGCTTGTTGCAGAACAGGCTCGAGGCGATCTGGGTCGCTCACGTGCCGCACTTGAGCCATCGTGCGCAAGAATGCTCTCGCCCTGCGAACGAGTTCGGCATCCTGCGTATAGATGATGCAGACCGGCGCGGGCGTCATGCGGCAGCCACCTTGCTGTCAAACCGCACTAACGGGAGCGAAATGTGAAACGCCGTGCCCTTGTCCAGTTCGCTCTCGACTTCGATTTGTCCTCGGTGCTCCTGAATGATTCCGTGCACGACCGATAGCCCAAGTCCCGTTCCGTAGTCTTTGGTGGTGAAGAACGGATCGAAGACGTGCGGAATATCTTCGGCCCGAATTCCTTCTCCGCTGTCGCGAATGGTAATGCGCAACGCCTCGCCCGCCCGTCCATTCCCATTGCTCTCGCCATTGGCAGAGCCAAGGGCGCTCATCCACTGTTCGTTCGAGCGAATTTCAGTCTTCACTGATAATTCGCCATGCGTTTTCATCGCATCCATGGCGTTTAAAAAAAAGTTGAGAAAAACCTGCTCCAGCTGATCAGCATCGCCGTGGATCGTATCGACATCCGCGCACCACGAATGATTCAATTTAATATCTTTCTGGTAAAGCCTGTGGCCAACAAGCGTAAGCGCTTTTTCCAGAATCTCATGCACATGCAGCGGTTTGAGAATTGGTTTGGCCGGCCGCGCAAACCGAAGCAGCTGATTTACGAGTGAATCAATTCGGTCGATCTCGTGCCCGATTAAATTCGAAAACGTGTCCCGAAAATCGGAGTCCTGATAACGCTCAGGAAGAAGTTGGGCGAAAGTTTTGAGCGAGACGAGCGGGTTCTTGATCTCGTGCGCCATTCCCGCTGAAAGTGTTCCAAGACTGGCCAGCCGGTCGCTGCGACGAATTTGCAGTTCCAAACGTTTGATTGCGGTAATGTCCGTCAGCACCATCAACGCACCGAGCATTTGTCCATCTTCGCCATGAAAGATTTGTGTGCTCGTGCGCACAATCAGGTCCTGATTGTCTGCGCGCAGAATGATTTCACCACTTTCCTGGCTTTCTCCTGTGCGCAATGTGTCGCGCAGCGGCGCCCCCAGTTGATTCGGCAGATTATCCAGCGAGCGGTCGAGCACCTCCTCGGAATTGAGTCCAGTGATTAGCCCGGCCTCGTTGTTGAAGACCGTGATGCGTTCGTCGGTCCCAGCCGCGATGACGCCGCTGGTGAGATTTTCCAGCAATGTCTCATTATAAATCTTCGCGTTCTGTACTTCGGTGAAAAGTTCCGCGTTCTCGATGGCGACGGCGAGCTGGCCGCACAGCACCTGAAGCGCGCTTTGCTCGACGGCGCCGTAAATTCGGCCGGATCGCCGTGGGCCGAGCAGCAGCACGCCGGCCAATTGATCACGCGCAAAGATTCCCATGGCCAGCGCAATTTGAAGCGAGTCCAACTGCCGCATCACGCGCCGAAGCTGCGGCGTTGGCCTCGCGCGATGTAGTTCGTCCATGACGATCGGTTCACGATTCGACTCAAGCTGGACGATCGTCGCCTGATCGCTCGTTAACGCCAATCGTTGACGCGATCCAATGTCGACCGTCGGATATTCCTGGGAAAATCCTTGCTTGTCCTGCAACAGGATTAAGACGCGGTCGGCGCCAACTGCCTCGGCTACGGTGCTGGCAAATCGATCGAGCAGGTCCCGTAAAGTTGTAACCGACGACAGTATTTTAGCTGCTTTGCTAACCGTGGCGCGAAAATCCAGCTGATGCGATCCGATGAAAAGACGTTCCGCCAGGCCTTGTGAAATTCCTCGCGCCGGCGCCATCGCAAAGGCGACTACGATGGCCGCCGCCACATGCGCGATGGTGTGAGCGTTGCTCGCAGAGGATCGCAAGGCTGTTGCCACCAGCCACCAAACCAAAACATAAAGGGCGAGCAGATAAGCCGAGAGCAATCCGTAAGAAATTAGGCGCCGAAATAGGACCCCGACCTCCATGATTCTGCGCGTGGCGAGCCCGTAAGCGACCACGACGGTAAAAAGAACAACGCGAAACGGCGCTAACCAAAGCAAGCGCGATGGTTCGATAAAAAAACGAAGAACCTGATAAGCTGCGAGTGTAAATGCCAGGATAAGGATCGCGCCCAACAAAATGAATCCCAGTTCGGCTCGTTGTCTGCCCGAAGCCGCCCGCAAATCCCGCACGGAGACAATAATTAGAGCGACAATGGCTGTGGCGAAGTAGAGCGCGTAAACGTAAACACCGATGCCATAGATCGGCTTGGGCGCGGACGCTTCCATTTGGGCGCCGATCAAAAAAAACTTTGTTTGGCAAAAACCGATCATCCCGATTGTCAGGACGGTCCATCCCCGTGACTGGCGAAGAATGTCGCGCCAGTTCTTCGGTCTTTCGCGAATCGAAAGACGCAGCAGGTTAAAGACAGCAAGTATCAGGATTCCTGCAGCGAATGCCTCTCGGATGCACCACGCTAAAATTGAGAGATTTGTCGTTATGGATCCGAAGTAAAGGCACCCCAGCCACCCGATTGCAGCCAAGGACAAAAAAAGAAAACTTTGATTGGGCTTGTGACGTGGATTGGCAAAGAACACCGCCACAGCTATAGCCAACTGGATCGCGATCGCGCCAAGAATTGGGATTGTTTCGCTATTCATTTGGAGATACTCGATTCACCACGAGTGAACTCGCGCTCCCGCCGAGTCCGCGCACGTTTACCAATGCACGGTTAAGTTTTGTTCTCCGCGGACGCGACGGAACCACATCCAGATCGCATTCCGGGTCCGCGATCTCGTAATTCGCCGTCGGCGGAATCAATTGGTCGCGTATACTTAATGCACAGGCAGCGATTTGCAGTGGTCCGGCTGCCGCTAATGGATTGCCGGTAACTCCTTTGATTGAACTTACCGGAACTGCATAAGCCCGTTCTCTGAATACTTCCTTAATGTAGCGCACTTCCGCCGCGTCCAACGTCGGATCACCCGGACCATAAGCGGAGATATAATCGATATCCTCCGTGGTGCAGCCGGCGTTCGCCAAAGCCATTTGCATCGAGCCGCGCAAACCCGAAGCAATCCCTTCCGGCTCCAGATCGCGCTGGGCACCGTAACCGCTGATCTCAAGGTAGATTCGTGCTCCTCTCGCTTCAGCTCGTTGTAGATTTTCGAGCACAAACATACCCGCGCCTTCCGACAAGACTCCGGACTTACGCGAAAGATCGAATGGCCGGCTGGCCCGCTCCGGCTCGCCATTGTGCGAGACACTCAGTCCACTTGCGATAAAACTGGCGACTCCGTGCAGCGTAATCGGAGCGTCTGCGCCGCCGGCAATGGCAAGTTCTGCCTCGCCCGACCGAATCATGTTCACGGCCAACGCCACCGCATCCAGGCCCGAAGGACAAGCGGAGGAAACGGTCGCTGCGTGTGCTCCGGCTCCAATGCGATCAGCAATCACGTTAGCAGCGGCCTGCGGTTTTGAAGCGCCGAGAGCCATCGGCGAGACACCGTCGAGTCCGCGTCGATCTGAATCCATAAAGACGCGTTCAATCACATCAAGGGCGCTCGTACTGACGCCCACGACGACAGGTGTCGGGCTCGGCAGGTCCAATTCTGTAATTTTCAGCCCGGCGTCTTCAATTGCCATCATCGCGGCGGCATAAGCCAGCTGCGTGTGTCGCGCCATCCGCTTCGGTTTTAGTTCCGGCTCGATGTAATTGAGTGGATTAAAATCTTTTATTTCGCCAGCAATCTGGTCCTTGAGACCGCTCGCGTCGAAGAAAGTGATCGGTGCGACGCCGCTGCGGCCGGCAAGAATCGATTCCCAGAACGCCTCGTTACCGATTCCGTTCGGAGCCAAAATCCCCATACCGGTGATCACAACGCGATTTCGCTTCATTGATCCTGGCGCCTCTGCGCGCGGAGACGGCTCGTGAAGAAAGTCCGAGTGACCGCCGCCGTGAAGTCCGCGGGATTAGCGGTTAACTGGTTGTCGATTTTTTCGGCCACGAACGAATCACGACGCATTCTAGACGCTACATTAACTCCAGTCATTATATTTTTTGCGCCCCAACCGGATCACTTATTCACCAAAGCCGGAACTTATTCACAAGTTGCACCTTGCGTGCCACTGATTTCTGCTTCACCGTTCGCCCGGCTGAGCTAGATGAATTTGCGCCTGTTTTTTTTGTTTCTCTGTCCCGTCCGCGGCATGCCCCTAGCTTCTACGGCCGCTGACGCATTATGACCGCCGCGACCCAACTGCCCCAAATCCTTGTTATTGATGATGAAATGGGGCCGCGCGAAAGCTTGCGCATGCTCCTGAAACCGAATTATCAGGTGCACACGGCTGATTGTGTCGAGGCCGGGATCAAACTCCTCAAAGAGAAACAACCGGACACGATTGTCATGGACATTCGGATGCCGGGAGTAAGCGGGATCGAGGGTTTGCGCCAAATTCGCGAGATTGATCCGCATTTATCGGTCATCATGCTCACCGGTTTTGGTGCGCTTGAAACTGCGAAGGAAGCTTTACGACTTGGCGCTAACGATTACATCGCCAAGCCATTTGATGCTCATGAAATGCAGCAGGTTATTAATCGCAACGTTGAACGGACCCGCGCTCATCGGACGAGCGAAAATGCGGCTGCTGAAATCAAGGAATTGAACAACCGGTTGCTTAAGCAACTGGCGCAAAAAGAACGCTTGGCGGCGCTTGGCCAGGCGTCTGCCGAGTTTGTTCACGATCTTGGCAATCCACTCACTATTGTTTGGGGCTACGTCCAACTACTCGCGCGTCGTCTCGAAAAATCTGAGGAGGACGAAAGCGCCAGCTCGGTCAAAGAATTGAAAATCATCGAGCAACATGTGCGCACTTGTCGGGAATTGCTCACGATGTGGCAGGGCTACGGCAATGTCGAAGCTTCGCCCCCTAGACCGGTTTCCGTTTCGGCGACCCTTCAAGAGATTCTCAAGGGCCTCGCACCTGTGGCCGATCAAAAGGGGATCGCATTCCGAGTGACAATTTGTGATGACCGGTGCGTGCTTTTAGGAGACGCCTTGCAGCTTAATCGCGCCATTCAAAACGTCCTCATCAATGCCGTCCAGGCTTGCCCGGAAAAAAAGGGAATTATCACAGTCAGGTGCACCCAAAAAGATTTTTACGTCGATCTTCGCGTCGAAGACAACGGGGCCGGGATCCCGGCGGCTCAGTTGAACAAGGTTTTCGATCCTTATTTCACAACCAAACAGGCCACAAGCGGCACCGGTTTAGGACTCTATATCACCAAGAAGGTCATCGAAGACCACAACGGCTCGATCAAAGTAGAAAGCACCCCCGGCGTTGGGACGATTTTCACGATTCGTCTCCCGTTATCGACTAGCTGAGTTGTAGCCACGGCGCGCTCTGTCTCTGTGCGCCAAGAACGTCTCGACCGAGGGAGGCGGCCGTAGCTCGCGCGGTTTCACTTGTCAGTTCCCTCGCGTTTGGTTTTGCTGAACGCGTGCCGTATCGCCTCGCGCCAATTTTCCTGATTCGTTTAGCTGGCGCGCCTTTCGGCACGGTCGAACGTTTGGCCACACCGGTCACTGCCACCACCGCTCGCGATCTGGTCGTTAGGCAAAAACGAATCGAGCCGGGCGATGAGAAGGGCTTGGCGACAACGCTTCATGACGAGCTCGACGCCGCTCGAAAATCATTGCTCGGTTCCGCCCGCACCATCTTGCCGCGCTATTTGATCTTTGGTGCAGAAGGAATGCGCGACCGCATTTCCTCTTTGTTGGAAATCAATCCGGATGCTGCGCTTCCCGCGCGCAACTCGCGCAGCCGCGAACGTGAGCGCCACCTCGTGCTTTATCTCCAACGCATCGCCGCGAAGAACGATACGTTTAGTGAGTTCGGACCTTCCGGCTGGGGCAGGATCGGCAAAAACGTTGCCGGAGTCGGATTGAAGCCGGAGCCCGGTATCGCAAAACGCGAAGCATTCCTGGAACGTTGGACTGCTCACGCAATTGCGGCTGCGGTTAACGCTCGTCTAGAAAGCTCAAATCCGAAGCTAACGGTGCCCGCGCTGGAACCGCAGGCCGTGGAAATTTTGCTCGAAGACGTGACAAATTGGCTTCCAAGTCCCGCTCGCGACAAATGGTTGTCGATTTTGCAGGCGTTGGTCGAGCTCCCGCAGAAATTTGCCGCGACGACCGACACACTAGATCGACAATCGATCTTGGACGAAACCCAAGCGTCGCTGCAATCAATCGGCGCCAAACCAAAACAGGGCGATCGTTTTCTTTATACCGCTAGCAATCCGATCGGCGAAGAATGTTTTCGCGAATGTCATTTCGAAATTAACGAACGTTTGATCGATGAGGTTCCAATTCAGGCCGAGCCGTGGATCGACCTCTGGCGCGACAGTTACGCATTCATTGCTTCACGCGTGGGTGCTGGTTTGCGCGGAATCATGGAAAAGGCCGGCGCAAAAAGCGGTGTGATGCCGTTGCCCGCATTTCTGCAAGCGTGCGAAACGGCGAAACTGCCGCTGACCGGACCCGGGTTGGTTGCGCTCGCGGTCATGGCGTTTCAGGAAGTGAAAGCTGCATTTCGAAAACGATTGCAGCCGCATGTCGATCTTAGCGAATACGAACTTACACCCGAGGATTGCCATGTCGTCCGCGACAATTTCGATTACCCAAAGTTCGATGAGTACACTTATCCGTCAGCCGATCTGCAATTGGCCGCGACTTCAACTGAAGCGATCGAGGGCGGTGATTATCAATGGATCCTGGCCGAGCTGCATCCGCCAATCGCAATGCTTCATCATTGCATGTACTGGAGTTGCCCAGACAAAGAAGCGCTCAGTCGCGCATTAGCGAGCACGACCTTCCGTCGTCCGACTTTCCACTTCGGTTTTTTCGCAGCGGATTTCACTGCTCATACCACCGTGCGTTTGTTCGACGCGATGCCCGGGCTTTCAAACTTCGTTGCGCCACAGCGCGCGAACCCGAACTGGAGAAGAATTCTGCCGACCGATGCTGAAGTTTATATCGATGAAACCACCGGCGACGTGTGTCTCCGCAAGATTGACAATCACGAACATCTCGGGTCGTTTGCGCGTGCCTGGGTGATTCCGCTTGGATTTCATCCGTTTCAATTCGGAATGGCTCAGCACACACCTCGGTTGCGTTGCGGGAAGGTGATTGTGCAACGTCGCAGCTGGACGGTGAAAGCCGAGGATTTGATGCCCGGCAATTACACCGGCATCTCGTGTAACTTAGTACTGGCCATCGCAAAATTGCGGGCCGAGAGAAATTTACCGCGCTTTGTTTACATTCGGCCGACCGAACAAGCATTGCGCCGTAGTGGCGCGGAAGGTCGCGATAAAGATACGAAACCGGTTTTTGTCGATCTCGAGAGCTATTTGTTCCTGGAAATTTTTTACCGTTGGCTGGTCAAGGCGGGCGAGATTGAAGTCACCGAAATGCTGCCTGACCCCGAGCATTTATTTTGGAAAGAACCAGATGGCCGGCGCAGCTTTGAGCTGCGCACGCTGGTTGTTCCACGCTCATGAAAATTGTCGCGATCGCTAATCAAAAAGGCGGAGTGGGCAAGACAACGACTGCCGTGAATCTCGGCGTGGCGTTAGCGGAAAAGAAACGGCGCGTTCTCCTAATTGATCTCGATCCTCAGGCGAATGCGACCAGCGCGCTCGGCATGCAGGAAGTGGAAGGCGAGAGCATTTACGAACCGCTTGTCGGCGGAACGTCCATCGCCGACAAAATATTACCGACCCGCGTCGATAATTTATTCATCATTCCGGCCGATCTCGATCTGGCCGGCGCGGAAGTTGAAATTGCGCGAATGCCGGACCACCTCACGCGTTTGGCCAGGATATTATCGACCTTTCGGTTGGATGAAACGTTTGACCTCGTCCTTTTGGATTGTCCGCCTTCACTAGGCATTCTCATGACCAACGCGCTCGCCGCGGCCGACGAAATCCTGACTCCAATCCAGTGCGAATATTTCGCCCTCGAAGGCTTGGTCAAAATTGTCCGCGTGGTTGAGCAAGTGCGGGATTCAGGCGCGAACGATCAAATCGAGATCGGCGGCATTGTCATGACCATGTTCGACAGGAGGACCAATCTGAGCGGGCAAGTGGTCGACGAAGTGCGGCAACATTTTGGCAGTCGCGTTTACAATACGGTGATTCCGCGCACGGTCCGGTTAAGCGAGGCGCCCAGCTTCGGGAAATCGATTCTCGAGTACGACCCGAGCGGCGCCGGCGCCGGCGCTTATCGCGCTCTCGCGCGTGAATTCATCAAGCGACATGCTCCTTCAGCCATTGCTCGCGAGACAGAGAAAACACATTCGCTGGAAAGCCTCGGAAAGTAGTGTGCTTCTCCAGTGCCATCCCGATTTTTTCGGCAACGCGCCGGGAAGCGATGTTTTCGGGGTGAATTAACGAAATGACCCGCGGCAGTTTCAAATCCCGAAAAGCGTGATCGCGGACTGCAATGGCCGCTTCCGTGGCCAGACCTTTGTTCCAATAATCGGGATGCAGCCGGTAGCCGATTTCGATTTCATTTTTCTCGTCGACTACTTGATGAAAAAAGCCGCAGTAGCCGATCAATTTGCCGCCTGTTTGGATAACAACTGCAAACTGAGACGGTAGGCCTGCGCGATTCCAAGAAAGAATTTTATCTAGCACGCCCTGCGTCTGTTCCCTCGTATAAACGCCGAGCGAAAAACGCATGAAATCCTGGTCCGCCATTAACTCGGACAAAAGGTCGACATCTTCGGCGCGAAATGGCCGCAGAATAACGCGCGACGCTTCCAGAATCGCCATCGCGATCAATAAAGACGAATCGCGCGTGAGTTGCGATTTATTACGGAGAGATGCCGACGAAAAACGACGAGTACGCGCGACCGGCCACGCCGCCGGACTCATCCAATCTGTCGACTGTGCGGGAGGCGGCGGAGAATTGCACGGCTTGTCATTTGTACCAGCGCGCGACTCAAACAGTTTTTGGCGAGGGACCTAAAAAAGCGACGATTATGCTCGTTGGCGAACAGCCCGGCGATTACGAAGACGTTGCTGGAAAACCATTTGTCGGCCCCGCCGGAAAAATCATGGACCGCGCGCTGGAAGAAGCGGGGCTCGATCGCAAAGAAGTTTACGTCACCAATGCGGTGAAACATTTCAAATGGGAGCCGCGCGGGAAACGTCGCATCCACCAAAAGCCGAACTCGCGCGAAGTCGCGGCTTGTCGTCCGTGGCTTGAAGCCGAGTTGCGAATCGTTAGGCCGAAGTTGCTTGTCGTTCTTGGCTCAACTGCGGGCCAGGCAATTTTCGGACCATCATTTCGCGTTACGCGCGAGCGCGGAAAAGTTCTTTCATCGAAGCTCGCGCTAAAAGTCGTGGCCACGGTCCATCCTTCGTCGCTGTTGCGCCAGCCGGATGAAGAATCGCGACACCGCGAATACAAAAACTTCGTCGCCGATCTCCGGGTTGCGATCACTGCGGCGGACGCCGACTAAGACTTCGGCGTCGCCGGCGCTTTCGGCGCTGGGCTCGCAGTTTTCTTTTCCATCGGCCCAAGCTTTACAAATTTTGCCTCAAGCGTGCCGTCTGAATTTTTCCAATAAGCGCCGCTCACTTCTTCATTATCGGCAATGTCCTTCATTGTTCCGGCGGCCGCGCCCTTCATGATGCTTGTTTTATCTGTGACCTTGAAAACCCGGGTCGCCTCTTTGCTACTAATCGTGAACGTTTTGTTCTTCTGGTCCACTGCCGAAACCATTCCGTGAAATGGAATTGGTCGTGTTGGCTGTTTGCTTGGCGCCGCTGAAGGCGTTGGCGAAGACGAGCTGGATTTTGCCGTTTGCGCGCCAAGCGATAATGGAAAAATGAGGGAAGCAACGATGGCGGCGGCGAGAGAAGCCTTGGATATCATAAATTCGGCAATTAATTGACCGGCTTTGCCAAGCTAAATGGAGAGGTAGGGGACTGCGAGCGAAGACTGGAAGTAAGGGGATTACGCTTCCGCTAGCGATCCGAAAATGTACCCGCTTTTAAACGTTACCTCCACGCTTCGAGGCTTTGGAGGTAAGGGG
>QHRF01000134.1 GCA_003220055.1 Verrucomicrobiota bacterium
GAAAAGCGCGCTCTTTGTTAGCGGCTCAGTCCTCGATTACAGCGAGGACCTGCAAAAAGGCGGATTCAAAGTCACCAACCCGAACGCGGTCGCGCACTGTTCGTGCGGCGAAAGCTTCGCGGTCTGACTTCTCGTCCGCCTTTTATTTTTTACCGTTCGCTTACGGGGTCGCAGAAGGCGAAGCGGTCGGCGAGGCTGATTCTTCAGCCGCGGCCTTCTTCTTCGTGGTCTTCTTCGCCGCTGGCGACGCTTCGGTCGAAGCCGACGTCTTCTTTGTGGTCGACTTCTTACTCGTAGTCGACGCCGCGTGGGTCGTCGTCCCCGTGGTCGTCATCGCGGTCTCCTCTTTCTTCTGGGACTGGCAGCCCAGGAAGGCGGCGATCGTCAGCACGGTGATCAAAGACAAAACAGGTGTTTTCATAGAATTGGTTAAGCTTAACGAAGATCGAGAATGTCGAGACGCGCGCGATAGAGCAAGCATTAAAATCGCCGGTTTTCTCCTTTCAAATTTGTAATTTCTCCTTTGTAATTTACCGATGAGCACTCGCATTTTTTCCGCCGGGATATTGGGTGGCATCGTCATGTTTATCTGGAGCTTTATCGCGCACGAATTACTTCCCATCGGGGAACTCGGCGTCCGTGAGATTCCGAACGAGGACGCCGTCACCAGCGCCATCGAATCAAACCTTGGTGACAAGATCGGCTTCTACATTTTCCCGAGCCCCGGCTTGAGTCCGGGTGCAACCCGGGCGGAAAAAGAGGAAGGCATGAAAAAGGCCGAGCAAAAGATGGCCGCCGGGCCGGCCGGTGTGCTCATTTACCATCCCAAGCGCGTGTTCAATTTTCCGAAAAGACTTGGAATCGAGTTCGCGACCGAGGTCGTTGAAGCCCTCCTGGCCGTTTTCCTCCTCGCGCAAACGAACATCGGCAGCTTCCTCGGGCGGGTTGGTTTCGTTTTGACGGCCGGAATTCTCGCCGCCATCGCCACCAATGTTCCATATTGGAACTGGTACGGATTTCCCAGGATCTATGTCGGCGGCTATATGCTTACTCAAATTGTGGGATTCCTTTGCGTTGGAATCGTCGCCGCTCTCGTCCTCGGAAGACGAAGCGCTCAACCCGCGCCCTGATCAGTTCCGGTTCTCGCTTGCGTAGAACATTTGTTTCGCGCCCGGCCGCTCTTCGACTAATTCGGCGGCGGGCACGGTGTGAAAAGAGACCACTACCCAATCCGCGCCTTTCGGTATCACCGGGCGATGCCAGATGTTAGACGGAATTGAAACCCAACGCCGTTCCAAAGGCGCTTTGGGGTCGCTCACTAAAATGTTCGATCGCCAATCGATCTCCGATTCTGTTTGGACGGTGTGCTCGGCCGATGTTGCGTCTGTTTGCAAGTCGCCGGTCGCTTCGAACGACATCATGCGTTGATGACTGTTGGGATGGCGTTCCGCTCCAGTATCTGAGCCCGCGCGAAGGATAAAAACCCAGCCTGAGCGGATCGCCGGCGGCAATGCGCCGAATGTTTCGAGCGCGACCGGTTCCCAGGTCATTAACGCGCCTGGCTTCCGCGCGAGGTTGGCGCGCACCCGCTCCGCGATCGGCAGAATTTTCGCGCGCACTTTTTCCGATTGCACGATTTTGTCCAGCGTCTCCAAAACTGATCGCTCTTCTTTTGTCATAGACTTGGTTTTCGCCCTAATTTCCCTTTCTACTTCACAATTTCTACCTTCTATTTTTGCGATGAGCGACGCTTTCACAAAATTCGAACACGAAGGCTGGGAGCGCGTCGCAGACAAATACGATTCGGTTTGGGCGAGCTCGACCCGCCAATTCATCCCGCCGCTGCTCGACGCCGCGAATGTTGCCAAGGAGATGTCGATCCTGGACGTCGGCTGCGGACCCGGTTACGTCTCGGCCGCGGCCGCCGAACGCGGCGCAAAGCCGATCGGTCTCGATTTTTCCGCCGAAATGATCGCGATTGCGAAGAAAATGTTTCCACGGATCGAGTTTCGGCGGGGCGACGCGCAAAATCTTCCTTTTGCGAACGCCAGCTTTGATCGCGTCGTCGCGAACTTTGCGCTTCTTCATCTCGCTGATCCTGAGCGCGCCTGCGCCGAGGCGGCCCGTGTTCTCAAGTCTGGCGGCCGGTTTGGTTTCACCACTTGGGCAAAGATTTCGGAAAATCCGTTTGTGAAACTGGTGGACGACGCGATCCAGGCGCACGCGAACCTTGATGTCGATCTTCCGCCGGGTCCGCCGTTTTATTTATTTGAAAACGAGGAAGAATTTCGGAACGCGCTCGAGCGCGCGGGATTCGATGGCGCATCGATGACTTTCACAGTGCACAAGATCGAATGGCAGGTGCCGACCGCGCGATTTATTTTTGACGCGGAACGAAACGCTGGCGTTCGCACCGCCGGACTTCTTGCGCGGCAAACTCCGGAGGCGCTTCGCAAAATTCAGTCAGCGATTGAAAAATCGGTGCAGTCTTACGCCCACGAGGACGGGTTTGCTATTCCGAAAGCCACCTACGTCGTCACGGCGTCAAAAAGCGATCGCGCGTGAACGTACATATATTAGATACACGACAACTTGGACGTGCCGGGATTGTGGCCGCGACCGCGCTCGAGACGGACGACGGTATAGCATTGTTCGACACCGGCCCGGAATCGAGCTTCGACAACCTGGTTGTCGATCTTGGAAAAGCCGGCTTCGCGGCGAAAGACGTGCGCCACGTTTTTCTGAGTCACATTCATTTCGATCATGCCGGCGCCGCC
>QHRF01000048.1 GCA_003220055.1 Verrucomicrobiota bacterium
AACTGCGCGCGGCGGGCGCGGTTCCATTCGGCAAAACCAACATGGACGAATTCGCGATGGGCTCGTCCACCGAAAATTCTAGTGTAAAAGTGACGCGCAATCCGTGGGACTTCTCGCGTGTTCCGGGCGGTTCCAGCGGCGGCTCGGCCGCAGCGGTCGCGGCCGATGCTGCTTTCGGCGGACTCGGCACCGACACCGGCGGATCGATTCGGCAACCTGCGTCTCTGTGCGGGATCGTTGGAGTAAAGCCAAGTTACGGCCGAGTGTCGCGTTTTGGTCTGGTCGCGTTTGCATCCTCGCTCGATCAAGTCGGGCCGCTCACAAAAACCGTCCGCGATTCGGCGTTGATCATGAACGCGATGGCCGGTCACGATCCACAGGATTCGACTTCGCTCAGCGAACCGGTGCCCGATTACACAAAGAATCTCGGCCGCGACTTAAAGGGAATGCGCTTGGGTTTGCCGAAGGAATACATGATCGAAGGAATCGATCCGCAGGTGAAATCGGCGGTCGACACCGCGCTCAAGCAATTGCAATCGCTCGGCGCGGAGATTGTCGATGTTAGTCTGCCCCACACCGATTATGGCATCGCCGTTTATTATTTCCTCGCGACCGCGGAAGCGTCCGCCAATCTCGCCCGCTTCGACGGCGTTCGTTACGGGCACCGCGCTAAAGATCCAAAGGATCTGCTCGATCATTACGGCCGGACTCGAGAAGAAGGGTTCGGCGCGGAAGTAAAACGCCGAATCATTCTCGGCACCTACGTTTTGAGCTCCGGTTACTACGACGCCTACTACGTCCGCGCGCAAAAAGTCCGCGAACTCATCCGCCAGGATTTCGTCAAAGCATTTGAGAAAGTGGACGCGATCGTCTCGCCGACGTCACCGGTGCCCGCATTCAAACTCGGCGAGCGCACGGCCGATCCGCTGGCTATGTATCTGGCCGACATTTTCACCAATACCGGGAATCTCGCCGGCATTTGCGGGATCAGTGTTCCATGCGGTCTGGCGAAAGTGAATGGGAACCAGCTGCCGATCGGGTTACAAATTCTCGGCAAGTCGCTCGACGAGGCGCGCATTTTTCAAATCGCGCACGCCTACGAGCAAAGCACCGGCTGGCACAAAGCGCGGCCGAAACTGTAAAAGCTGGCCTGCCAAGCCATAGCCTTGGAGCGACACAACAATCGAAAGCGCGAGCCGACGACCGGGATTGAACCGGTGACCTACGGTTTACGAAACCGTTGCTCTACCAGCTGAGCTACGTCGGCGGAGCGGCAAAGTTACATCCGTTGGCATCCGACTCAAGCGGCTTAACTTCCAGCCGGGATGAATCGGCTGGAAGAAATTCTTGAGGTAAAACGCCAAGAAATCGAACAATTACGATCGCGCGCGGCCGAATTAGATCGAGAAGCGCGGGCGCGGACCGATTTTCGTGACTTCCGCTCGGCATTGCACCGAGACGATGAAGTGTTCGCGGTCATTGCCGAGATCAAAAAGGCGTCGCCGTCGGCGGGCGTGATCGCGAAATCTTTCGACCCCGTTGAGATCGCGAAAAATTACGAACGCGCCGGCGCGAACGCGATCTCGGTGTTGACCGATTCAAAATTTTTTCAGGGCAGCTTGGAACATCTTAAAAATGTTCGGAACGCAGTTTCGCTTCCCTTGCTGCGGAAGGATTTCATTTGGGATCGCGCTCAAATCGCGGAATCGGCCGCGAACGGTGCAGACGCGATTCTTTTAATTGTGACGGCGCTTACTCAAGACCAACTCGTTCGTCTCCTCAAAGGCGCCAAAGAATTTCGGCTCGATGCGCTCGTCGAAGTCCACAGCGTCGATGAGTTGCAACGCGCTCTTGAAGCCGGAGCCGAGATCGTCGGAATTAATAATCGCGACCTCACCACGTTCGATGTCGATCTTGCGGTCACGGAAAAGCTCTGCCGCGACGTACCGGATGAGATCGTTCTGGTGAGCGAAAGCGGAATCAAAACCCCGCAAGACGTCGCGAGAGTCAAAGCGTGCGGCGTGGATGCGGTCCTGGTCGGCGAGGCATTCATGCGCGGCGAAATCTCGATCGAACAACTGCAAAGGTAGGGGCGATTGACCTCAATCGCCCGCGGGCGGTTCGGTGAACCGCCCCTACCTCAGGAGGGCTGATTCGCTGCGAACGCGCGCCGAATTGATCGCCACAGACTGCGAGGTCCCGGAACTGCGCCGGCCCGCGCAACCAAGACCGGGCAATTGGCGTGATTCAAGATGCGGAGAGTGAGATCGCCCATGATGTAGTGACGGAGCATCCCGCGCGCTTGCGAGGAGCCGGTCACGATCAAATCGTAATTACTTTTGCGCACCTCGGCGAAAACCTGATCGACCACGATTCCGTGGCGAACATGCACTTCCGTCGGCACGCCAAGCTTTTCGAGATCCTGTTTTTGGGTGCGGAGATTGATTCCAAGTTCTGAATTCGATTCGAGCAAACGAGTAACGTCTTCTTCGAGCCGCACCAGATCGGCATAAATAGCGGGCGGCTCGGCCATGACGTGGAGCAACGTGACCGAAGCACCGACCGCAGCCGCGAGTTTTCCGGTCAACTGAACGGCTTCTTCGATGAATTCCTTTCCGCCAGTGCAAACGAGAAAGCGCTTCAATTGGGCCCACTCCCCCATCGCCACCAGCACCGGCGGCGAAATCGATTTGATCACTTCGTAAGTTTTTTCCGAGCGCCAGTGCAGTCCGGTTGAGCCGGTTTTGCGCGCGCCGATTATCACCAAGTCGTATTTGGCCTTGGCCGTTTCATTGACAATCTGCCGGACTGGGTCGCCCGCGCCGATCGCAATTTGCGGAGAGACATTTTTTTGACGCAGCCATTCAGCCTGTTTTTCAAGGGCTTCGCGCAACGCGGTTTCGTCTTTCGCGCTTTCGGCGATGCCAAGAAGGGTTATGTCGGCCCGGAGCGGTCCTGCCAGTGATGCGCCCAGCTTCGTCGCGCTGTCGGCGGCCGGCATTCCATCACTGCAGATCAAAATTTTCATGGCGAAATTACAATTTGTGACCGGTCATGAGTGTGTAAATGACAATGACGGCGCCGATCAACGGCAACGGCACGAACGCGAGCCGGATTTTCGGACCGGCAAAATATTGGGTAGAAATTGCGCCGATCTGCGCGCCGAGCGCCGCGCCGGTGTGCATCACCAGCGCGATTAGAATATCGACATTGCCTTTGATCGCATGGCTGAAGGTTCCATAGCTGGCTGAGATAATGATCTCGAATAAATCGGTGCCGACCGCGAGATGGGTCGGAATTCCAAGAACGTAAACCATCGACGGCATCCGGATGTAGCCGGCGCCGCCGCCGAGAAAACCGCTGAAGAGTCCGCCCACGAAAGCCACCAACAAAATTATCCAAAGCGAGATGGTCACACCTGAAGCTGGAAGTGTGATCATCGGCGGGATCCTCAAACGCTGGATCCCACTCGTGACGTGTTTGAATGCCGAAGGATCGTGCTTGGCCTTAGCGCCTTTGACGGTTCCGCCAGGCAATCGCGTTTGCGACAAAGTTTTGCGGCTCTCCCAAATCATGAACGTCGAGATGCTCAGATAGACGGCGATCGAGACGACGCTTACGACCAGATTGACGTTGCCGGCGCGCTTCAACATTTGAATTAACTGCGCGCCGACTTCCGCCCCACCGATCGTGCCGAAAGCCATGATCAATCCGAGTTTAAGATCGACATTGCCGAGCGCGCGATGACGCTTCGCCGCCACAACCGATTTGCCAACGATGTGGGCCAGATCTGTTCCGACCGCGAAGTTCCAATCCAATCCGACCGCGCGCAGGGCCGGGCCGGCGATAAAACTTCCACCCACTCCAAAAAATCCGCCCAGAATTCCGATGAAGAAACCAATGACGGCCAAATAGATCGGACTGATGTGCGCGCCGGAGATTGGAAAAAACATATTTACTCCGAGCGCCCGCGAAGCAATCGCAACAAAAGGGTGGTCACATTTTCCAAGACAACGGCCTGCCCGATGATGAGCAGGATCGCCACGCCGCCATAAGTATATCGATGGCGGGTTTCCAGGTGATGGAGCCATTCACCCAGAAAATGCAGGACCAGAAAAAAATAGCCGACCACGAGAACGGCGTAAATGACCAGCTCAATCAAAAATGCGCGTAGCGTTTTGGCCGTTTCCTTTTTCATCCGTTCCAGAGTCTTCGCCTCGCGACGCGCTCAAGGTCGTGTGGAATCATGGGGAAAAGCAAATTTTGTTGTAGCTGCCACCGTCTCTGACGGCAGAATAGATGCGTGGCCATTCCAATCGCGCTAACCATCGCCGGCTCGGATAGTAGCGCCGGCGCTGGAATTCAGGCTGACCTGAAGACATTTAGCGCGCTCGGTGTTTACGGACTTTCGGCCCTCACCTCCATCGTCGCTGAAATTCCGGGAAAAGTTTCGCGACTCGAACCGGTCAGCGTCGAAATGGTCCGTGAACAGATCTCTGTGCTGGCCAAACATTTTCCGATCGCCGCGATCAAGACCGGGTTGCTTTGCTCCGCTGCAATTATCAGCGCGGTCACGAAGTCGATTGACGATCTTCGCCGCCGGGTTCCGCTAGTAATCGATCCGGTCATCACCGCGACCACGGGCGATTCGCTTCTCGAGTCCGATGCGATCGAGGCCTACCAACGCGAATTATTTCCAATTGCTTCCCTAATCACGCCAAACCTGGACGAAGCAGCGCAATTGCTTGGCGACAAGATTCAAGATCGCCAATCGATGAAACGAGCGGGCAAAGAATTGGCGCGCAAATTTAAAACCGCGATCCTGCTCAAAGGCGGACATCTCCGGGGCGATGAAGCGATCGATCTTCTGTTTGCGAATGGAAAGGTCGTTGAATTCGCGGCGCCGTTCGTGCGTGATGTTGCGACGCACGGCACCGGCTGCACTTATTCCGCGGCCATCACCGCCGGTCTCGCTGCCGGAATGCCTCTTCCAGACTCAATTGCGCGTGCTAAGAAATTTGTGACCGCATCCATCGCCAATCGTCTTCGCTGGAAATCAAACACGGGACAGAATATCGACGCGTTGAACCATTCCCCTGACAACGCCGGTACGAATTGACGGTGCGCTAGCTTTTCTTCTTCTTGTCGATCTTCGCGGGGCGTTTCGCTTTTTTCCAGCGCTTCAACTCCATCGCTTCTTCGGCCGCCGCCGTCTCCGCTTGTTTTTTGCTTCGACCGCGACCTTTTCCGAGAACGATTCCTTCCCAGACCGCTTGGACCACAAATCGTTTGTCGTGCTCAGGTCCGGTTTGGGAAAGGACTTCATAAACGGGGCTCCGCGGCGAAATGCTTTGCAATAGTTCCTGCAAATAACCCTTGGGATTGATATCGACCGGTTCTTCCGCCAGCTGGGCCAGATCTTGTTGGGCCTGGGCTAAAATAAATTTTCTCGTTTTCTCCAGACCGCCATCGAGATAAATCGCGCCGAGCAGCGCCTCGAACGCGTCCGCGAGGGTCGATACCCGGGCACGTCCACCACTTGCTTCCTCGCCCCGGCCCATTAAGAGGAATTGCCCGAGGTCGAGGGCCGCCGCGTGCGCTTTCAATGCATCTCGCGAGACCAGTCGCGAGCGCAATTTCGTGAGCTGCCCCTCCGGCTGGTCGCCGAAATGTCCAAAAAGATATTCGGTGATGACAAGTTGCAGGATCGCGTCGCCCAAAAATTCCAGGCGCTGATTATCGAAATGTCGCTGTTGGGTCTCATGGCCGAGGCTCGGATGGGTCAACGCTTCGGCCAGCAAAAGCGGATTGCGAAATTTGTAACCGATTCGTTGCTCTAACGGATGCACGTCAGCGCTTCTGATAAATCTCGAGCGAAGTGACAACGTCAAGCGCGCGCTGCAAAACAGAATCGCGCGCGGGCTGTCTCTCGCGAGCGCGGTTGCGACGCTGGGCGTCCGGAATGTCGAGCTCGGGATTGGTCCCCGCGATCAAGGCCGCTTCGTTTAAGTGCGGCCGTTCCGTTTCGTAAACAAACGGCGTCATTCCCTTCTCGCTACTCAGACGAAAGATCTGCCGCTTGTCTGTGAGCGACATTTCCACCGGCAGATCAGGTTTTACTCCGCCGGGAAACAAGGGTTGACCATCGGGCAGTGCCGCTTCCGCGGACGCGACACGCATAATCTTCCCGCTCGGCAACGGCAAATCGGAGTATTCCACCGCCCGGCCGGCGCTCGGCTGGCCGATAAGTAAAGCCTTGTCGTAAAACCTGAGGTCGGCGGCAACTGCCTCCGCGCCAGTAGTCGTGTCCCCGTCAATCAGCGCCACAATCAAACCTTGAAACGTCGGGTCGCGATCCGAACTAAACGACCGGTTTTGGCGCGCTGCCGGTTTGCGCAAGGCGAAAAGCGCTTTGCCTTTTGGACAAAAGCGCTTCGCAAATTCCGCCGCGATCGCAAAATCGCCGGTGCTACTCGCGCGAAGATCGACTATCACCGCGTCGACTTTCTTCGCGACAAAGTCTTGCAGATTTTTGTCCATCTCTTTGAGGTTAGCGCTGTTCAGAGAACCGAGCCGAAGGTACCCGATATGACCGTCAAAAACCTCGCTGTGAAACGAAGCGGTTGACTCCGGCATCGCGCTTCCGCCCCGCGGCTGCGGTGGCAAAAGCATTAATCCGCCCGGCATCCGCATGAGCAATCCTGCGAGCGTGGCTCGATTCAACTCGGTGTCAGTGATCGCGTCCGGATTTGTGAAATTGCTTTTCAGAAGCGCGATCGCTGCCCGAAGATCGCCCTCGCCTAACGAATCGATGATTTGCTCTGGGCCCGGTGTTGGCGACGCGGACGGCGCGACCGATTTACCTGGCGCCGCCGGACTGTTGGCGGTCGGCGCCGACGATGGCGCCGGGTTTTGGCCAAAAGCGTGTGCTGCGAGTAAAAACGAAATGGCCGTTGCGGCCGCGCGGTTCAACATTGCGTTTATTGTTAGCTGGTCGCCGCGCCGAGAGCAATATCGCGCCGATAATGACAACCCTCGAACTGGAGGTGCGATGCGGCTGCATAAGCGCGGTCTCGCGCGGCAGCGGTGGTTGATCCGAGCGCAGTGACCGCCAAAACTCGCCCGCCGGCGCTCGCAACCTGATTAGCCACGATTTTTGTTCCGGCGTGAAAAACCTGAACGCCTTCAAGTTTCGCGACCTCATTCAAACCGGATATCGCTTTACCGGTTTCGTATTTGCTGGGATAACCAGCCGAAGCGAGAACGACGGTGACGGCAACGCGTTTGTCCCACTCGATCGAGTAATTGTCGATTTTGCCGTCAATCGTGGCCTCCAAGAGCGGCAAAAGATCGGATTTCATTCGCGGCAGGAGCACTTGGGTCTCCGGGTCGCCGAATCGGCAATTAAACTCGAGCACTCGTGGGCCGTCGCTCGCGATCATCAAGCCAGGGTAGAGCAGACCACGGTAAGCGATTCGTTCCTTGGCCAAACCGCGCAACACCGGTCGCATGATTTCGCTCTCAAATTGTGATTGCAACTGCGCGTCCCAATTGTTGGCCGGACTGAAGGCCCCCATCCCGCCCGTGTTCGGGCCTTCGTCGCCATCGAACGCCCGTTTGTGATCACGCGCCGATTCGAGCAGCCGATAATCTTTGCCGTCCACCAGCGCGTGGATGGAGCATTCGGTGCCGCGAAGAAATTCTTCGATCACAATCCGACGCCCGGCGTCGCCGAACCGCGCTTCATTCATCATCGCTTCAATGGTTGACTTTGCGGTCGCGACATCGGGCGCGATGATCACCCCTTTACCCAAGGCGAGCCCATCGGCTTTGATCACGACGGGGAATTTAAGCTCGTCGCAATAGACGAGCGCCTCTTTGCTCTCCGAAAACACCCGTGCTTGCGCGGTCGGAACCTTTTGGGCGCGCATTAGTTCTTTCGCAAAAATCTTGGACGATTCGAGGCGTGCCGCAGATTTGGTCGGACCGAAAATTCGCAATTTGTCGGCCGTGAAAAGATCGACAATTCCCATCGCCAAAGGATCGTCCGGGCCGACCACCGTTAGATCGACATCATTCTGTTTTGCGAATCGAAGCAGTTGCGGCAAATCGGTTGCTGAAACGGCAATGTTCTCCGCGATCTCGGTGGTGCCGGCATTTCCCGGCGCGCAAAAAATGCGATCGACCGACGACGATTGCTTCAGTTTCCAAACCAACGCGTGTTCGCGGCCGCCGCCGCCAATCACAAGAATTTTCATCGGGCCGATTCAGCGTCCCTCAGCGCCGGCGGAAAAACAAGCGACGCGTTTTGGTGTTAGCGAGAAACAGCCGTCCGCGATGGTGACTCTGCTGGCGTAATTGCCAGCGCCAACTTTTCGGTGTGCCGAACAATCGTGATTTCGGATTGAACGCCGATTTGTTCGCCCATGAGCATTTTGTGGAGTTCGTGGATGCTGCCGATCGGTTTTGCGCTGAAAGCAACGATCACATCGCCTTCGCGCAGGCCGGTCTTTTCGGCCGGGCTGTTTTTTTCAACCGAAACGACAAGCACGCCAGCCTCGAGCGGCAGATTATAAAAGCGCACCACCCGACGGTGGATCGGCACGTTTTGGCCGGCCACGCCAATGTAGCTGCGACGAATTTTTCCCTCTTTGATTAGCCAGCCCGCCACAAATTTTGCGGTATTACTCGCGATCGCGAAACAAATCCCTTGGGCCGGGCGAATCATGGCGGTGTTCACGCCGATCACTTCGCCGGCTGAATTCACCAGCGGCCCGCCGGAGTTGCCGGGATTCAACGCGGCATCTGTTTGAATAATATTGTCGATCAAACGGCCCGACTGCGCGTGCATGGACCGGCCGAGCGCGCTGATCACGCCTGCGGTCACGCTGGCCTGAAAACCGAGCGGGTTCCCGATCGCAATCACGACCTGGCCGACGCGCAAGTTTTCGGAATCCGCCAGGCGCACGTGGGCAAGGTGCGGAGCATCGATTCGAATCACGGCAAGATCAGTGTCCGGATCATCGCCGACCAATTGTGCAGGATACTCCCGCCCGTCGGGCAAGCTGACCGCGATCTGATTCGCGGCGTGGACCACATGGCTGTTGGTCAAAATGAAGCCGTCCGGGGCGATGACGAATCCGGAGCCGCTGCCCCCGACTTCGCGCGGTCCGCGCTGACTCTCGAGACGTTGTTTGATGTCGATGTTAACGACTGCCGGTCCGACGCGATCAGCTGCGCTCACGACCGTGCGCGAGTACTCATCAAGCAGCGCCGCGTCATTCCACCCGGGCGAAACTCGCGATGATTCAAACGCCGAGCCTGCTTCAGATTCGTTTAGTAAAGCGGCTATGGTGGGCTTTCGGCCGTCGGCGACATTAGAAATTCTCATAACCAAATCTCGGACTCCAGTCGCGCCCGGTCAACTACATGCCGATCTCACCCATACACATCTACGGGAATGTTACTCTCTTTCCTTGCGCCTCGGAGCGACTCGCCCTAGACAAGGACATGCCTAAATCATCCCCCGCCTCAGTGATGGACGCCCAATGCCCATCCCGTCTCGTCCTCGACCGGATCGCGGACAAATGGACGGCGCTGATCATCCAGTTGCTGTCGAAAAAGACGATGCGTTACGCCGAGCTCCAGCGCGAGATCGGTGGAATTTCGCAAAAAATGTTGACCCAAACTCTCC
>QHRF01000137.1 GCA_003220055.1 Verrucomicrobiota bacterium
TCCGGGGACAGATTCGAACCCGTGACCAAAAGCACAATCTCGGCATCGGCGTAATCGGATGGATTCCGAAGGAACGCCGCCGTCGCCGCCGCGCCGGCGGCTTCCGCAACTACATGCTCGTCGAGCAGAAGAATGCGGATCGCGTCGAGCAGTTCCTGCTCCGAAACCAAACGCACTTCATCCACCAATTCGCGGATGGCGATCACATTTGTTTCGAGCGGATGGAGCGATGCTAACCCATCAGCAATCGTGTCGCATTCATCGGGAACGACAACTCGTCCTTGCTGCCATGATCGCACGTAGGCGGGCGCCTGTTCCGCCTGAACACCGATGATGCGAACCCCCGGGAGGCGACGCTTCGCTTCAGCGGCCACACCGCGGATCAGCGCGGTATCACCCATCGGTACAAAAATGACGTCAGGCGCTGGTATCTCGTCCAGGATTTCACTGGCGATCGTGGCGGTACCCGCCGGAACGAGCGGATCGCTCGCATCGTCGAGAAAATAGTGGCCGTGCTCGCGCGCAAACTCTGCGGCGCCTTCACTCGCTGCCGATCCACCCATTGTGCCTCTCTCGACTACTTTTGCACCAAGCGCGACAATGCGCGCGCGTTTCACCGGGTTCGGATTTTCCGGAAGAAAAATCGTGGCGCCAACTTTTGCGATGCGCGCGGCGTAAGCAACAGCGGCGCCGTGATTACCGGTGCTCGCGGCAACAACTCCTGGCACCGGGCGCTGCGCCGCAGTTGTGAGCAAAGCGTTCAACGCTCCGCGTGGCTTGAACGAGCCGGTCGGTAGATCGCTCTCAATTTTTAGATAGACGCGTGCGCCTGAACGCTGCGCGAGTGATTCCGCCGGCGCCAGGCGCGTGGGTCGAAAATATCGCGACAACAATTCGCGTGCGTGTTCGACTTCCTTCGCGCTCGGAAT
>QHRF01000138.1 GCA_003220055.1 Verrucomicrobiota bacterium
GACGCGTCTCGGCTTTGTCGGTGATCAGTTTGCGCAGGAACGGAATCAGCACGACAAGCGCAATACCGACTGCGAGGCTGCCAACGCCGAGCTCCGCGAAGAGCTTCGCGTACCGCACGGCCGCGCAACGAGCCTGAGATTTGAGCTTGCGCCCGCGACGAATTCGAGGCGTGTTTAGAGCAGGAACAGATTTGAATTATGGCCACGCCTTCTGCAGGCGATCTTCGGAATTTTGCCATCGTGGGTCACGCGTCGTCCGGCAAGACGACGCTGAGCGAGGCGATGCTCGCGTGCGCGGGCGCCATCGGACGCATGGGCAACATCGCGCAAGGCACCACCATTTCGGATTATCACGTGAGCGAAAAGCAGCACCAGATTTCCACGCAGACTTCGCTGATGCATTGCACGTGGATGGGCAAGAAACTGAACATCCTCGATACGCCGGGTTATCTCGACTTCATCAGCGAAGCGCTCGCGGCAGTGCGTGTGGCGGACTTCGCGCTCGTAGTGGTGCACGCGCAACACGGCATCGGCGTGGGCACGGAGCGAGTGTGGAATTGCGCGACGGACTGCGGCATCCCGAAAGTCATCGTGGTCAACGCCGTGGACAAACAGAACGCGCACTTCGAGGAAGTGCTGGCCGACGCGCGCGCACATTACGGGCCGAAAGTTTTTCCGCTCAACGTGCCGATCAATCCCGGGCCGAACTTTAACCAGGTGCTCGACGTCTTGCGCAACGAAGTGGTGACGTATGAAACCGACGGGCACGGGAAGTTTCGCGAGGAACCGGCGACGGGCGAATGGGAAGACCGCGCAACACAACTGCATCGTGAATTGATCGAACTCATCGCCGAGTCGGACGACACGTTGCTAAACAAATTTTTCGAGCAAGGCTCGTTGTCGGAGGAGGAATTTCGCGCGGGTATTCACGCGGCGGGGCAGGCGCAGATGTTCATCCCGCTCTTCTGCACCTCGGCCGCGTCGAACGTCGGCGTCGGGCGCCTGCTCGACTTCATCGCGAAATACGGTTCCTCGCCGCTCGATCGCGAGAATGTCGATGCAGAAGACGCGCGCAGCG
>QHRF01000132.1 GCA_003220055.1 Verrucomicrobiota bacterium
GCCAACGAAACCGAAACCATCTTCGGTCAGAATTTAAGAGCGCGTTATCACATCACTGACACCTGGCTGCGACGCCACGGTGATTGGCAGATCATCGCCAGCCAGGCCCACCGTTATTATGAAGACCCGGCGATCGGCAAAGCTGACGAAAAGAAATTTCCCGACTACGTTGGAAAGTACGAACTCGCGCCCGGCCAAACTCGGACCGTCACCGCCGAGAATGGAGCGAGCCGGGATGAGCGACATGGCCGGAAAAGCCGCGAGGTAGCGGTCGAGCGCAGCGGCGAGCTGCCGAGATACAACGGAAAATTATTTGTTGAGAGGAACGGCAAAAAAGAAGAACTCCTCCCCGAATCGAGCGACCTCTTCTTCCGGAAAGGGATCGAGGGCCGAATCCTGTTCCACTACGACGCCACCGGCAAAGTCGACGCCCTGATCGATCGTCGAAACAACGAAGACGTTGTTTGGCGCCGAGTGAAATAGCGAATGTCAAATGCCCTGCTCAGCCTGCCCGCCGGGGCGGGCGAATGCTCCCGCTCGCGAAAACTTTCGGAGTTCGGAGTTTAGATGCGACCCCATCTCGTTCTTCAAGATTCCAAACGCTTCTTGCAGATCTCTCCCAAACGTCACAAGGCCTCCATCATGCGCCGCCATCACAAAAATCTTTCTCCTTCTCACCTCTGGTGCTTCGAAAAGACGCCGCACCGCGTAGGCCATTTCGGGTGTTCCATATTCAACCCTCTTCGGCGTCGTCGGTGCTTCGTCCAGGAGCGCCGCCCATAACTTCTTGTCATGACAATGAATCACCGCGCGGGCGGTTGGATCCGATTCGTAAACAGCCGCATGTGTAAGCGATTCGGATGACGCAACTGTGATTCCCTCGCATTCGAGCCAATTCCTCACAAAATCGTAAGCAACCACTTTCGCGTAATGCGCCGGCATCAGCTCCGAGATCCCCGCAGTTGCCGAGCCTGTGATGTAGAAGCGCGGGGTCGCGCCGTTCCGGATACTTAGATTTCCGAAGCCGACGCCGCTGGCATCCACGCCGATCACTCCAAGGACAAGAAGTTTGCGCCGGTATCTGTTCAGCTCGGCGAATCCGGCGAAGCGGGGCATCTCCACCGCCACCTGTTGGCACCTAAATTTTACTGAACCCGTTTCACTCACGACGCGTGCTCGGGAAAAAGTTCGAGGATACTCTTTTCGTCCGCTTTGCAAACGCCCCGCTCAGTAATGAGCCCGGTCACCAGACGTCGGGGCGTCACGTCAAATCCATAGTTCGCCGCGGGACTGTTTTCCGGCGCGACGCTGACTTCCAACATTTGGCCGTCTCGCCAACCGTCAGCGCGCTTAACCTCTTCGGCGCCGCGTTCCTCGATCGGAATTTCAGAGCCGTCGCGGATAGTCCAGTCAAATGAAGATGAAGGCAACGCCACGTAGAAAGGAATCCTGTTGTCCTGCGCGGCCAGCGCCTTAAGATACGTTCCGATTTTGTTCGCCACGTCCCCGGTGCAGGTGGTTCGATCCGATCCGACAATTACAAGATCGACCGAACCGCGCTGCATCAAATGCCCGCCGGCGCTGTCTGCAATGATCGTATGCGGCACACCATGTTGACCGAGCTCCCAGGCGGTGAGCTTGGACCCCTGGCTTCGTGGTCGGGTCTCGTCGACCCAAACATGAACCGATAAACCCCGATCGTGAGCCGCGTAAACTGGCGCCAGGGCGGACCCATAATCCACGAACGCAAGCCATCCCGCGTTACAATGAGTCAAGACATTGACCGGCTTTCCGTTTTTCCTCCGGGCAACCTGTTCGATGAGATCCAGGCCGTGCTGCCCGATCATTCGGCAATGTTCTTCATCTTCGGCGGCAATCTCTTTGGCGGTTGCCAATGCGAGGGCGACCTTTCGCTGCACTGTTTTGCGCCAGTCCAACGCCTGTGCGGCTCGCACCTCGGACTTTCCTTTGGCGATGCTGGTTAATTGCCGCTCAACCGCCCACGCCAGATTCACCGCGGTCGGCCGAGTGGCTTTGAGTTGCGCTGCGGCGTCGGTTACATGTCGATCAAATCCCGCGACGGCGGGACTGCCTGCCGCTTCGATTGTCGCCAGGTACATCCCATATCCCGCGGTCGCTCCGATCAGGCCTGCTCCCCGCACATGCATTTCCCGGATTGCGGTCGCCATTTGCGCGACCGTGCTGACGTCCTCGATCACGAAACGGTGCGGTAAAAATCTCTGATCGATCAACTGCACAACCTGCTCATTTGCTGGGTTAAGCCAGATCGTCCGAAAATGTTGTCCGCCTACCTTCACGTATCAATTTGCGCCGTCCTCCGCTCTCTGTCCTCTGACTTCTATCCTCTTCGCCAACGGACGAAGCCACCGCAGGCGCGCTCGCCTCGCAATTCTAATTCACCTTTCATTTCTCGACGCGTAAACTGGTCGCAATTTGCGACCTCAAGTTCACACGGCGGCCGCCGCTTCTCCGCCTTTTCCAATAACGAGGAACAAATAACGAATAACCGAAACGCCCTGCGTTTCTTCCATTAACCAATCCGGCCGCCCTGCGGCGCGGATTCGCCGTGGCCGAATAACTAATAACGAATAACTGAGAACCGCGCCACCAGGCGCTCCCTTCCATTTTCTAATTTTCTTTAGAGCCTTTTCGGCGAAATTCTCGCAGCGTGGGCATAAAAGAAGTCATCGAAACAATCAACCGAATGCAGGCTGACGGTGTGATTGAGCGATACGCTATCGGCGGCGCGGTCGGAGCGACGTTCTACCTCGAGCCGTAGTGATTGCAGGCTGGCCGGTCCAGTTTCTTCCAGCCGGCACTGCACTTTTGCAGGAAGCGTTGGCGGCGGCCGTCGAAAAAGATGTGGAAGGAACGCCTGCTCGCGTGCTTACAGCCGAGCACATCGCCGCCATCGCGCTGGAAACAGGTCGGGCCAAAGACAAGGCGCGCGTGCTTCAATTCATCGAGGCCGGCGCCGTCGATCTCAACCGGCTGCGAGAAATCCTGGCGCATCATGGTTTGAGTAGCGCTTGGCAGCAGTTCGAGCGACAATTCAGAGAACAATGAAGCGCCATCTCGAAGATCTTTCTGAGAGCAAACGCCGGTTTCGCAAAAGCCTTGCTCAATCTCCGGTTGCAGAAAAGCTGCGAATGCTCGACCAGCTCCGCCTACGTACTATCGCTATTAAGAAGGCAGCAAAAGATTATCCTAAAACGCTGCGCAAACTTGCCTGAGCTGCAATGGCCACTCTGTGTGATCTTGTGCTCGAGGTTCTCTTCTCACCTGCTATCAACTATCAGCTCTCAGCGCAGCTGCCGCTGCGCGGCTAACTCCAGCACGATCTCGGCGCCTTCGCGCGCCCCTTCGATCGCCATTGCCTTTCCGCTTTTCCTAACCAGCTCCCGCGCCTGCTCCACCATTCCATCGATCATGTCATCGTCATGGCTGGGATCGTGATGAAAAAGCAGAGCCCTTTTCACATTCGCATCTAGCGCCAGCAGGACAGCGCCGCTGAGCGGACTATGCCCCCAGCCAATGTGTCCCTTGTATTCCTCGTCCGTATATTGCGAGTCCAGAATCGCCACTTCGCAATCGCGTAGGAACTCCACCATCTTGGCCCGCTCCCCGCCGGCAAAATTTCGCGCTTCGTTCCCATCGATTCCATCCTGCGCCGCAAGTTGCAGTTTGAGACGCTCGTACGGTTCGTTGTCGGGCACGTATGCGACCGACCCGCCGCTGGTAAAGAGCCGATACCCCGCGCAGATGCCCGGATGA
>QHRF01000049.1 GCA_003220055.1 Verrucomicrobiota bacterium
AGATCGGTGAGCGCAATCGCGGCATAATCGAACGCGAGCGCGAGCGGCGCGCCGTGAAAATTTCCACCGGAGACGACGTCGCCGCTGTCAACGAACACCAGCGGATTATCGGTGGCGGATGCGGATTCGACTTCCAAAATTTGTTCGCAATGAGACAGAACACCGCGCACGGCACCATGCACTTGTGGCATACAACGGACGCTGTAGGCGTCCTGAACCCGCGGATCATCTTTTCGGTGCGATTCTCGAATCTCGCTGTCCTGCAAGAGCGAATTCAAATGAGCGGCGACCGTTTTTTGTCCTTGGTGAGGTCGGGCGTCGTGCAGCCGCGGATCAAACGCTGCCGGCGTGTCACGCAAACCTTCGAGCGTCATTGCCCCAGCAACATCGGCAATGCTCGCAAGGCGTTTCGCGCGCGAGATCGACAGTCCACCAACTGCGTGCATCGCCTGAGTCCCGTTCAACAGCGCGAGACCTTCTTTGGCCTCCAACTTCACTGGCTTCAATTTCGCCCCCTTGAGCGCTTCGCCACTGTCCATCCTGTTTCCGGCAAAGAACGCTTCGCCTTCGCCGATCAAGTTTAGCGCGAGATGCGCCAATGGTGCGAGATCGCCACTTGCGCCGACCGATCCTTTTTCCGGAACAACTGGATGCACGCGCTGATTAAGCATCTGACAAAGCAGCTCAATAACTTCGGGGCGGACGCCGCTGAATCCAAGCGTGAGGACGTTTGCGCGCAGCAACATCATCGCGCGCACTTCCGGCTCGGACAAAGGTGGACCGATGCCGCAGGCGTGGCTGCGAACGAGATTCAATTGGAGAACGCCGATTTTAGCGTGTGGAATGCGGACGTCCGCAAGTTTACCAAAGCCAGTGTTGACGCCGTAAACTACGGCGTCGCGCGCGATGATATCGTCGACGACTTTACGCGACGCCAAAATGCGCGCTCGCGCCGAATCCGCAATTTGAACCGGTTCGCGGCCATAAGCAACGGCGGCAATCTCCTCGAGTGAGAGCGGCCTACCGTTTAATTCCATGAGACCAATTTTAGTGACAACTCGAGCAAATGAAAGGCGGCGGCGCGTCTATCGCTTGCGCTTCGGTTCTGCTCTGGCGGATTGATTTTCCTGGAGCAAGGCGGTTTCCTGCAAATCCTCTTTCCATGCTGTAATTCCGGTATACAGCTGTCCTCCCAAGTGACCAAGCAAGCCGCGGCGTCCAGCTTCGTATTCGTGGTCATTTTTCACCGGGCACCAAAATAATCGGCCGCCTCTGCGCCAGCCATCGAGCACGATCCCGTCCTGAAAAGGCTGGTTCAGTGCAGTGACCACCAAAGCATTGTTCTCGTCCGATTCTTTTGCGTACGCAGCCCCCCAGTGAAGGACGAGGGTCTTGAAATGAAATTCTTTCAGGCACGCGCCGATATCGCGGGTGTAATCGGCGCAGATTCCCTTCTTCTTCACGCCGATGTGGATCAGGTAGTTGTGAATCGCAGGGTCGCCATGCACGCCGTAGTCCCGAGCGCACTGGCGAGACGTCCGATGCGCGGTTTCGGACATCAACGCCGCCTCACGTGGGTCGATTGTGCGCGGCGAAAGCGCAATGAGCGCGTTGCGGAGATCGTTGATCGATTTCTCGTCCTGCGCGAACATGGGGTTCGCGCAGACGGCGAGCGCAAAAATCAGAACGCATCTGAAATTCACGCTGTTACCTTAAATGGGAAAAGGCCAGGCCGCCAAAGCGACCTGGCCTCTTTGTAAACCATCGTGGCAGCGGCGTCCGGCCGATGGTCCGAAACCGGACTGGCGGCGCCACGGGCTGGAAGCCCGTGCCACGGCAGTTAGTTATTTGTGATAGCCCGTTGTGGGAGCTGGTGCAGCCGCTTCTTTGTGTTGAGCACAGGCTCCCAAGCTGAGAGCACCGGCTAAAACGGCCATGATCATGATCGCTTTGATAAACTTCAATCTATTCTCGCCTCCTTTCGGTTGTGTTGTTCCGGTTCTTCTAGGCGTGGAACACCATCGAAGCAACGCTTTTTTGGATGTTTTGCCGTACAAGCTATTCGCGGATGACCACCTGCGTGGTTTCATCAACCAGCTCAAATAATTCGATCACGTCCGCGTTCCGCATCCGGATGCAACCGTGACTCGCTGGAGTTCCAATTTCATCCTCATGTTTCGTTCCGTGAATGTAGATGAATCGGTCGTGCGTATTGGCATTGTGTTCGTCCAGCCCGTCGAGCCAAAGAATGCGCGAGGTGATGAAATCCTCTGTGTCCGGCAGCGAGTCAGCTGGCCCAAGCGCTACGCGCGCTTTAAAAATTGTTCCCGGCGCGGCGTTGTCTCCGATCTTCTCCGCAATGCGAAAGTTACCGAGCGGTGTCTTCAAACTTCCTTCCTCAGTGCCAATCCCGAAACGGGAAGTGGAAATCGGGTAGGAACGGAGTTTTTCACCGTCCCGGGTCAAAATGAGACGCTGATCGCGAACGGAAACGTCGATTTTGGTTCGGGCACTTTGCATCGCTGAAGAGCGGCCTTACAATTCGCCGCAGTGAAAAAAGAATATCACATCGCGGTCGTTGGCGCGACCGGTGCAGTCGGCGCGGAGCTGCTGCGCGTCCTGGAGCGCAGAAATTTCCCAGTTTCGAACCTGCGCGCGCTCGCATCCGGAAGATCCACCGGAAAGGAAGTTCAATTTAGCAATAAGCCAATCATGGTGGAGGAACTCGGCGAAAATTCATTCGACAACATCGACATCGCATTTTTCAGCGCGGGCGGAGAGACTTCCCGAAAGTTCGTCCCGATTGCCCGCAAAGGGGGCGCGGTTGTGATCGATAACTCGTCGGTTTTCCGAATGGATTCGGACGTTCCGCTGGTCATTCCAGAGATCAACGGGGAGGACGTAAAGCAACACCGCGGTCTCATTGCCAATCCAAATTGCACGACCGCAGTCGCGCTGATGGCAATTTACCCGCTGCATCGCGCATTTGGGGTTCGCCGCGTCTTCGCAGCAAGTTATCAGGCCGTCTCGGGCAGCGGTGCGCGCGCAATCGATGAATTGAAAAAACAGGTCGAAGCGGCCGCCTTCGCCACGGCGAGTCCGTCCGGTGGCGGACAAGACCGACAATCCTTGGCGAAAGTTTATCCGCACCCCATCGCGTTCAACGTGTTGCCGCACGTCGATGTTTTCCTCGAGAGCGGCTACACGAAAGAAGAAATGAAAATGCAGAATGAGGGACGCAAGATCATGCATTTGCCGGAATTTCGCGCGTCAGTCACCTGTGTGCGGGTGCCGGTTTATCGCGCCCACTCGGTGGCGGTCAGCGCTGAGTTCGATAAGGAAGTGTCGGTGGAGCAAGCGCGCGAGGTTTTGGCAAAAGCGCCCGGCCTCGAGCTGGTGGATGAACCGCCGAAAAATCGTTATCCGATGCCGTTGACGGTAGCGGGCAAAGATAACTGCGAAGTGGGGCGAGTGCGCCTCGATTGCGCGCTGGAGAACGGTCTCGCCTTTTGGGTATCGGGCGATCAACTCCTCAAAGGCGCGGCGCTGAACGCAGTGCAAATTGCCGAGCTGCTGTGACTGCGGCCGACACGGCCCCTCTACAACTAATTCTGTCGATCTTGCCTGTCACGCCGTAGCCTCGGCGTAGACGGATGCGAAACGGCCCCGGAAACTCCGGGGCCGCTCGCTCTAATCTTATTGAGCGGTGGGATTACTGTGGACCAGGCGTTGGCGTCGCGCCTTTCTCTTTACCCTGGTGTTTTTTCTCGCCTGGTTGGCCGGCGGGCGCTTGTGCACCACCCGTCGGCGGCGCATTGAGGCCTTCGGCTTGGTGCTTGCCACGGCCTTCGCCATAAGGACCTCCCTGAGTTCCAGGAGCGCCACCTTCTTGACCCGATGGCGACATTCCCGGCTGTTGCTGCTCAAATTGCTTATGCTTGCCACGCGGCTGATTGAAATTTTCAATCGGACTAGCCGCACCGCCAGGAGTTGGCTGATAACCGCGCTCAAGTCCTTTTCGTTTTCCTTCGGGCGCAGTAGCGCCTTCAGGCCCAACAGTTGGGCCAGTCGGCGGCGGTGTTCCACCGAATTTGTCGCCACGTTTGCCCTTACCAGGTTTTCCATACTCCGGACTGTATGGGGATACTCCAGCCCCAGGAGACTCCGTCGGTGCCAAGCTCGCACCAGGCTGGGCCTGCTCACCAAATTTTCCTTTGTGTTTGCCTCGCTCCGGAAATCCAGGGCTGGTGGTTAGAGCTGCTCCAGCGCCTGACGGGCTGGCCGTTGCGCCGGCTTGAAACTGGTCGGCAGCCTTTCCTTTCTTTTTGCCTTTCTCAGCTGGTGCCATTCCTGGGGCCAACGACGCTGAGGGCGAGACCAAAGCGCTTCCTCCTGCCGCTGCCGCGGCGTTCCCACCGGCTGTCGGTGGCGGAACTTTCTTCAGGTCCTGGGTTTTGATTTTTTCTTTCAGTTGAGTCTGTGCATTCGCGTCACCAGCGACCGACCAACCGTGCTCAACCTTGGCCTCCGCCACTTTCGTTTTCACTGCCGGTGGCGCAATTTGCTTGGCCGACTTGTTGATTTTCATTGGAGCGGCAACGACTAAAGCATTGCCCTGCACTTTCGTTAGTCCGCCCGATTTCGCAGCGGCGGTAACATCGACATTCGCCTGTCGTTCAAGCTTCAATTTTTGGATCGGGCGGCTCGAGTACTGATTTACGGTGTTGAGATCAGGTCCGTAATTGTAAACCGTTTTATTCTTGTAAGTGATGTTGGTGACGTTCACCGTTTGGTTGATGTAGGTCACGTTCTGCGAAACATCGACAATGCGGGAACGCAGGACGGGCTCGCCGATATAACGGACGTCGACGAAATTGTAATACCCGGGGCCAATGTCGAATTCGACGTCCAAATGGCCGGTGAGGGGCCGGCTTTCGTAAACTACTTCCGTTTCCGGGGGCAGTGGCGCCCAACCAGCATAACCGCCACCGAAGCGCCAGGAGACCCAGGCCGGGCCCCATTCATAACCGGGTCTCCAGACCCAGCCGTAATCGGCCAGCCTGACCCAACGTCCATAATGGTAAGTGGCCCACCCGAAGTCCTCGTATGACACCCAAGTCCATCCCTCATCGGTGTAGGCCCAGTAGCCGTCGGCATACGGTCGCCAGGAGGCATCGCTGACCGCAACGTCCGGTTGCCAGCAGTAGCCGTAATTGCCGACCTCGACCCAGCTCCCGCCGTTCAGGTTGTTATAGAAGAAATCGACCGAAACGTCCTGGCTCTTTGCCTGTGGCGCAAAGGACACAAGCAGGACGGTTAACGCACAAACAAACAGCAGTTTTTTCATAATCTGGTTAATGGTTTGGAGCGTTGGACTTTCGCGGCGAGAGGTTTATTCACCGGTTTCCCGCTTCGCAAACACCACGACCCCACTAAGATATCGCGGCTGCCGCGATTAGCGCGGGCGCAAAACAAGAAATGATCTCACCCGATGCCGGCAAACCGACAGGACCTGTGCTTGGCGCGGATCGATCGAGTGGACGATTTTATTATAATCGGCCACGGAATTAATCGGTTGCTGATTCACTTCCTCAATCACGTCGCCTTTTTGGAGATCGGCAACGCCCGCGTCCGGATCAACCGCGGTTACTACAACACCATGAACGCCATTCGGCAGATCCAGTTGGCGCCCGAGCTCGGGAGTTAGCGGAGCGACGTGGATTCCGGCGAGCGCATTGCCGCCTTCATTCTCTTCGCCCGGCGTTGGCTTTGCCGGCGGTTGTTGCGGTACCACGCGACCAGTTTCATATCCTACCGGCTGCTCCTTAATTTGCGTTGCCACGGCGATCGTTTTTCCCGCGCGCACAATTTCCAGTTCAACTTTTTTATTCAAGTCGGCTTGCGAAACCAGGTTACGTAAATCGGTAAAGCTTTTCACTTCGTGACCGTCAAATTTTTTGATCACGTCGCCTTTTTCCAGGTGCGCCTCTTCGGCTGGTGATCCGGGCACAATTTCATCCACCACGACAGGTTCCCCTGGCGACGGCGCAGGTTGCCCCGTTTGCGGAACGCGCATCTGGATTCCGAGATAGCCGCGAATAATCCGGCCTTTCTTCAACAAACTCTCGAGCGCGGTGCGGACGGTGTTGGACGGAATAGCGAAGCCGATCCCCTGGGAGCCGCCGCTGCGCGAAATGATCGCGGTATTAATGCCCACCACTTCACCACGCAGGTTGATAAGCGGGCCGCCGCTATTGCCCGGATTAATTGCGGCATTTGTCTGGATTAAGTCGCCAAACACATCGGCGCGATTCGGCCGCCCTTTGGAACTTACAATCCCGTCCGTGACCGTCTCGTCGAAACCGAATGGGTTGCCGATCGCAAGAACGAAATCGCCCGCCTGAACGGTATCGGAATCGGCGAGCTTGAGGGGCTTCACTCCCGAGTTGTCGATTTTTAGGACCGCCAGATCCACCTGATCGTCGGCCCCAACCAGGCGCGCTTTTTCGGTGCGCCCATCGCTCAACTGCACGTCGATCTCGTCCACCTGATCGACCACGTGATTGTTGGTAATGATGTGACCTTCATTGGTAACGATCACGCCCGAACCCAAGGAATTCTGCACCAATGCCTCGTCATTTGGATTTTGAAATCCGCGGGGTCGCCGAAAGAAAAAACCAAACGGGTCGAGCTGATTCTGACGCTCAATCGCGATCTTCTTGGTCGTCTTCACGGCCACCACCGACGGCACAACAGCACTGACCAGCGCGCGGCGCTCGCGATTCAACGCTTCGAGCGAAGCGACCTGCTTCGGATCGACATTCGGCGAGGACGCGAGCGTGTATTTTTCCGGAGTGGTGCGTTGCAGGGTGCTCAAACCGCCATGCTTCAAGCGGTAGTCGTACAGCGCCGAAATCGCCAGGCTGAGCAACGCGACAAAGGCAAAAAATTTCAGGAGATTCTTCATTTAGCTAACGTTCGAAAAGGTTCGTCCCTGTTTTTCGACAATCAACTGCTGGAAACGTTGATTCTGCGCCGATTCCAGCTTGGGATCGGCCGCGAAGATCGACATCGCTGCCCTCCGAGCGCGACGCATCAATTCCGCGTCTCGGCGCAGATTGCCAATTTTCAAGGCCGGCAGACCGCTCTGGGCTGTGCCCAGCAAATCACCCGGGCCCCGCAGTTCCCAGTCCGCTTCGGCCACCTCAAAACCGTCGCTTGTCTTCTCGAGCACGGCCAATTTGGCGGCCGCTTCTGACGACGGTTCGGAGGTGAGCAAAATGCAATACGATTTGTGCTCGCCGCGGCCGATGCGACCTCGGAGTTGATGGAGTTGGGCCAAACCAAATCGCTCCGCATTTTCGACCAACATCACAGTCGCATTTGGAACATCGACACCGACCTCAATCACCGTTGTGCTGATCAGAACCGTCGTTTCGCCGCGGCGAAATCGCTCCATGATTTCCTGCTTTTCCGGGCCAGGAATTCGTCCGTGCAACAATTCGCAAAAGTACGGATGCAAACGCTCGCGCCAGCGGTCGTACTCCGTCGCAGCCGCTTTTGCCTCGAGTTTCTCACTCTCTTCAATTAGCGGATAAACAACATAGAGCTGCCGCCCGGCTTCCAATTGCTTGCGCAGGAAACTTAGCACTTCGCCGAGTTTTGAGGAATCGCGCACGGCGGTGATGA
The DNA here is from genome assembly GCA_003220055.1 of Verrucomicrobiota bacterium. Taxonomy (GTDB): domain Bacteria; phylum Verrucomicrobiota; class Verrucomicrobiia; order Chthoniobacterales; family UBA10450; genus AV40. The sequence continues at coordinate 7,690 of QHRF01000049.1, forward strand.
TTTTGCCGCGACCACGCGGCATCTCGTCCAAGATCGAAACATCGAGATCGCCGTACACGGTCATGGTGATCGTGCGCGGAATGGGCGTGGCTGTCATCACCAGCGCGTCCGGCGCGGGTTCGCGGATCGTCAGGCGCGCACGCTGCGCCACACCGAACTTGTGCTGTTCGTCGATCACCACCAATCCGAGGTTCGCAAATGAAACCTTCTCGTAGAGCAACGCGTGCGTCCCAATGATCACGTCTGCCTTTTCGTTGCCTTCAAGCAATGGCAAAAAATTTTCTTCCCGGCGGGCCGCAGTCCGGATCGACAACTTGACGCCGAGCGGTTCGAGCCAGCGCCTTAAAACAGTGTAATGCTGTTCAGCCAAAATCTGCGTCGGCGCCATGAACGCCGCCTGATAACCGGCCTCAACCGCGAGCAGAATCGCTGCGATCGCGACCACCGTCTTTCCCGAGCCCACATCGCCCTGCAAAAGCCGATTCATCGGATGCTTCGCGGCCAGGTCCTGCTCGAGCTCAGCGATGACTTTTTTCTGGGCAGTTGTCATTTCAAACGGAAGCGTGCCCAGGAATTTCTCGAGGAGGTCCCCTCGCCCGCAATGCGCGGCGCTCACCCGCGCATGCGAGTCGGCTCGCCGGGACGCGATCAGCATTTGCATGGCGAAGAATTCGGATAGAACCAAATGCTCACGTGCCGCAGTGAGCGATTCCCAAGACTCGGGGAAATGAATCGCCCGAATCGCTTCGGCGCGGTCGCCGTCCTTCAGGTCCTCCGGCAGCAACGGCTCAACCGGCGCGGTGTCGAGGTCCTGAAGAAGTCGATAAATGATGCTGCGCAGCATCCGCTGCGAAAGACCTTCGGTGGCAGGATAGATCGGCGTAATCCGGCGAAGATGGATCGACTTCTCCTCGTCGTTCTCAATCACTTCAAATTCAGGATGATCCATGCAAATTCGGTTTCCCCGGAGCCGTGGCTTGCCGAAGACGACGAGTTGTTGTCCAGTGGCGATCATTTTCTGGACGTAGTGCAAATTAAACCATCGGCAGATGAGCGGCTGACTGAGCGCGTTCGCGTTCGGTTCCTGCAATGTCGCCTCAAAAATCTTTTTCCAACCGCCGAAACGCCGGAGCGACGTTTTGACCACTTCTCCAGACAAACAGACCGGCACGTCACTCTCATCGCGCGGGAATTCCGGAAACTGATGTCGATCTTCGTGTCGTCGCGGGAAATGAGTTAGCAAGTCTTCCGCGGTCGTGATCCCAAGTCTTTGGAGCGCCAGAATTTTCGGACGCGGGATCCAATCGAGTTCTTCGAGCGGCTGGGCGATTTCCATTAAGTCGTCGGCGCGGCCTCACGCACCGCTTCCACTCGCATCTCCAAGCGCGTCTCGCCTTCGTATTCGTCCGGTCGAATCCGAAAGGCAATGTCCCACGGCTGCTTCGGAAGCGCATCGGCTGCTGCGCCGAAGAAGATTGCTCGTTGATGATAATTGTGTTGCCGCAGACGCAACTGTAAATGTTTTTCGCCCACAATGCGGGGCACGGCGACCAACTCGACGCCGCGGGCAAGAAAAAGGGGTTGTGGGTTGCCGTTGCCAAAAGGCTGCAACATTTCGTGCCACCCCAGAAAATCGAAGTTCAACTCCGCGAAACTGATCTCATGATCGAGCCGCAACCTCGGCTGCAAATCCTCATCGGACAAAAGGTCACGCGCAACCTGACGGAATTGTTTCGCGAAAAGATCGAGATTCTTTTCCTGAACCGTAAGCCCAGCGGCCATTTCGTGTCCGCCGTACTTGTCGATCCTGTCCGCGCATCGCGTCAATGTCTGCACCAGATTGAAACCTTCGATGCTGCGGCCGCTCCCTTTTCCGACGCCATTCTCATCAAGACCGATCACGATCGCGGGCCGATGGTACTTGTGCGCTATACGCGAGGCCACGATTCCGAGAACACCGGGATGCCAGTCACGCTCGAACACCACAATCGCCGCATCGCGTGACGGATCGAATTCTTGCGCGATTTTCTCTTCCGCGGCCGCAAAAATTCGTTTCTCAACTTCCTGCCGCTCGCGATTTTGTTTGTCCAAAAATTCGGCCAGCTCAGTTGCTTCGGCCCCATCTTGCGTCAGCAAAAGGCGCAGTGATTTTTCGGCGGTGCTCAGACGTCCGGCTGCGTTCAAACGCGGTCCAAGCCGATAACCGATGTCCTCGGTAAAAATTGGCGGCTTCACGCCGCTGACTTCAATCAACTTTTTTAATCCCGGTCTGGTCGATCTTGCGATTTCGATCGCGCCGCGCTGGACCAGTGTACGATTCTCTCCACGAAGCGGCACGATGTCGGCCACAGTTCCGAGCGCGACCAGATCCAGTTTTGATTTGAGATCGAAATCGATCGGACGCGTTTTCAAAACCGCGTGGCAAAGTTTGAAGACAATTCCGACACTGCACAAATAGTGAAAAGGCGATCCAGGATCGACTTTTGGATTTACGACCGCAACGCATTCTGGAGCCGCCGATTTGGGCTCATGATGATCCAGCACGATTACTTCAACGCCGCGTTTCCGAAGATCGAAAATCTCCGCGCCCGAAGATGTCCCACAGTCGAGCGCGATGAGAAGCTGCGGGTGAAATTGCTGGATACAGCGCTGAACGCTGTCATGATTCAACCCGTAACCTTCTTCCATCCGCGACGGCAAAAACAAGTCCGGAATGGCACCGTAAGCGCGCAGCGTTTCTGCGAGTAGGGCGAGGGACGTGACTCCATCGACATCGTAATCGCCAAAAAGGACAATTCGTTCACGTCGATCCAAGGCCGCGAGAATCCGCGTCACCGCCGCTTTCATGTTCGGCAGTAAAAATGGATCGCTCAACGATTTCAGCCGCGGCTGCAGGAACGCCTGGACCTCATCGGCCGTGCCGAAACCTTTTCGCATTAGCAATCGGGCAATGCATGCGCAGCCGCAGATCTCGCTCCAGGAAATTGGACCGCCATTGAGTTCCTCAGGCGGAAGAAGGATCCATCGACTTGGCACTGATTATTTTATCTGCCGGACATTCTCTGACAACTCGGAGAGCTTTACTCATAATCAGTTGACTCTCGCCAAA
>QHRF01000133.1 GCA_003220055.1 Verrucomicrobiota bacterium
CGGTACCTGCGAGCAGGTAGCCTGTTTCTTCACCGCGATCGTTGGCGAAACCAAGGTTCGTGTTCCCGTAGCTGCCGTAGACCTCCAAACCACGGAAGCGGTGGATCAAGAATACGTTGACCACGCCAGCCACAGCCTCGGTGCCGTAAATCGGCGAGGCGCCGTCCTTCAGGATGTCGATGTGGTCGATCAAACCAAGCGGGAACCGGTTGAAATCAATCGACGACGTTCCGGCGGCGGCGAGTCGTCGTCCGTCCTGCAAAACCAGGGTCTCTTTTGGATCGATACCGCGCAAACTGATACGGGTGGTGCCGTCACCACCGTTGGTGTTGTTCTCAGTAATGTTCGATCCAGTCGCTGCCGGAATTCGCAACACCAAGTCGGTCGGAGTGCGCACACCCAATCGAGTGATGTCGTCCCGGCGATAGGTATCGACCGGGTTTGGGCCGACTTCTTCCGCAGTGGGAATGTTCGAACCGGTCACGATAACGCGTTCGGCCGTCGCTTCAGTTGCGGCTGGCGCGCCGGCGGCCGGCGCGACGTTTGTTCCAGTCGGCGGCGGTGGCGCCGGCTCTTGAGCGCGTGCGCTCGTCGCGATGATTAATGGAAATGCGACGGCGGCTGCAAGAGCGACGCGAATTCCCAACGTTTTTTGCACGTTTCTAGTCATTGGTTTCTCCATGGGTTTGGTTAGGTTTGGCTAGGGATTATTGAAGAATCGTCGAGCTGACAAGGTTTTTTTTCAGTTTTTTGAAAATTTTTTGAACGGGCGGACCCAGCCAATTGTCGGCTGGAGTCCTGTTTTGAGGCGTTCTATCGGATTTCCAGGCCGCTGCCTAGAAAAAAATTCAAGAATTTTTACCCCCTGAACGGACCCTGTTTTGGGGAGCGAACCTTGTCGTCAAAAGCCGAACTCTCGAGCAGGCCGATTCGTCCTCAATCGTCATTTCAATGCGAAACCTGGGTCCCGCGCAACACTTCGCCGCGCCGAAACGATTCGGCGCAATTATGTAGACTTTCGACCATCGCACGGTCGCCATTTTTCTGCGCTAATTCCTCGCCTCGCCGGCAAGTCGCAATCGCTTCGGCGAACTGACCGTTCTCGGCTTGCGCGGCCGCCAGCGTTCGCAATGCGACCGGGTTTTCACCACCGCTTCGCAATGCCCGCTGCGCCAGCTCGAGCGCTTCCCGGCCGTCGCGCAAATCCGGATCGGCCGCGGTCGCGCGCGCCCACGCGATGTTGTTTGCCGCATCCGCATTGTCGGGATCGAATGACAAGCTTTGCTGCCAAGCGGAAATGGCTTCTCTAATTTCACCTTTACTCGCAAACATCACACCGAGATCGTTGCTCGCCCCGATATTATCCGGCTGAATGCTGAGGGCTTTTTGAAAATGGAAAATCGCCGGGTCGGTCTTTTGTTTAGCGGCCAGCGCCCGGCCCAAACCGAAATGCGCTGCTACATTGCCGTCGCGCAAACGCAACGCGCGCTCGTAATGGTCGATCGACTCGTCGATTTGTCCGCGCACAAACAAAATTCCGCCGAGTCCCGCGTGCGCGACATCGCTGTCCGGCGTGACCGCAAGCGTGTGTCGCCATAACGCTTCGGTGTCACGCCAATGCGTCGTTTGTTTCCACGACAAGCTTGACAAAGTGATGAGAACGATCGCGGCGGCGGCGCTCAATATAATTTTTTGCAGTCGCCCCGCCTTGGCCGAAGCGCTCCAGCGCGGCAAGCACGATTTCGTCAGATCCCAAATCAACCAGACGAGCGCGATGTCCAATCCGATTTGTGGAAGATAAGTGTAACGGTCGGCGTGGCCCTGCAAGCCAACCTGCACGATTCCAATGACAGGAATCAGCATAACGAGGTACCAAAGCCATCCGACGAGCAAATACGGATTTTGTTTTCGGCGGACGATCACAATCGCTGTCAGCGCAATCAGACTGATCGCAGCAATCAACAGCCTCCAAATTTCCAGCCGGTTCTCCAGATGGACATAAAATGGAATGAGATCGACCGGCCAAAACATTTGCCGGACATATTCAAAATAACTGAAGAGCGCGTTGGTGGCCCGCCATTGCAGCGGCAGGAATTGAGTCGAACCGAGCGCAAAGTTCTGCGCCCATAAAGTTGCGAAACATGAACCAATCGATAACACGAACAGCGGAACTTTCTCGACGACCAGCTTTGTCCACGGCGGGCTCGAACTTTTGTGACTTCTGACCTCCCTGGCCGCCGTAGGTCCGAGCCGGACTGGCGGTTGAGCGAAGGAGGCTGATCTTTGACTTCTGTTGAGCGGCCAATAATCAAGCAAGAGCAAGATGATTGGCGTCGTAATCAACATCGGTTTCG
>QHRF01000141.1 GCA_003220055.1 Verrucomicrobiota bacterium
CGTCAAGGATGCGCGTGCCGGGCGGGATGTGTTGCGTGATACGTTCAAGATCGTACGGCTTGAAACCGCCTTCGCGAGGTGTGAGATCGGGCTTCGGGTCGACCATCAACTTCGAAAGATCGGGCTCGTCAAACGCTTCGATGCGCGTGGCGAGCGACGTGTCGCTCAAAATAAAAACCGGCGTACTGTATTTGCGCGCGATCCGGGCCGCTTCAATCGCGATGTAGAAACAATCTTCGACGCTCGCTGCTGCGAGCACAACACGCGGGCTGTCGCCGTGGCTGCCGAAGATCGCCTGATGCAAATCGCTTTGCTCAACGTTTGTCGGCAATCCCGTGCTCGGGCCGCCGCGTTGAATGTTGCAAACGATGAGCGGAATCTCTGCCATTGACGCCCAACCGATGGCTTCGGCCTTGAGCGAGATGCCCGGTCCCGCGCTGCCGGTGACCGCGAGATATCCTGAATAAGAAAATCCGAGAGCCAGCGACACCGCACCAAGCTCGTCCTCGGCCTGCACAAAAATTCCGCCGTATTTCGGCAACTCGCGCCGGAGGGTTTCCATGATGGACGACCACGGCGTGATTGGATATCCGGCGCCGTAGCGCACACCGGCGGCGATCAATCCGTAGGCGAGGGCCTGATTGCCGTCCATCGTGATCTGAGCACGGCCGCTCGTTTTCGGGATGTGCTCAAATCGATAATGCTTCGTCAGAACGTTTCCGACCGGATAAGCGTAACCGGCCTGGAATGCCATTAATGCGGTGTTTACGATGCTCTGGTCTTTGCCGCCGAATTTTTCGGTAATCAGTTTCTTCAACTTCTCGACGTCGAGATTGAAAATTTTTGCGATCAGACCGAGCACGAAAATGTTTTTGCCCTTGTCCTTCGCGGTGCCGCCCAGCGCTTCAACGGTAAGGCCGGTGATGGGAACCCCGACATAAACGAAACGTTTGTCGTCGAGGTTAGGTTCGACGTTGTCGGAATCGTAAAGCAACACGCCGCCTTCGCGCAGGAAATCGAGGTGGTCCTGATAACTGTGCTGATAAAACGCGACGAGGAAATCGGCTTCATCGCCGGCTGACAACACTTCGCAGGAACCGATGCGCACCTGGAAAATCGATGGTCCGCCCGAGATCGTGGCCGGGATGGTCATGTACGTCATGACGTCGTGGTCGCTGCGCCCAGCCAACCGCGCCAGAAAGGCACCGGCAGTTTGAATTCCGTCCTGCGAATTTCCGGCGAGACGAATTACGGCGTCCTGAATATTTTCAGGCCGCAGATCGGCGCGGTCCGAACCCGGACTGGGACCAGACGCCGGGGTGGCGGTTGAAGCAGGATTAGCGGCAGTCGCGCCGCCCCTTTGGGTAACAACGGGAGTGTCTTTCACGGGATTATAACATTAACAGAATTGGAGCAGCATTCCACCGCCAATTGAAGGTGGCGAGCTTGCGGCAAAGTGCATGCCACAGGGCGAATCCATCTCGTTCTCCGCGGTCGAAAACAGAGCCCAACGGAGGGGCGAACTCCCGCGAGCATTTGAATGAGGACGTTACCTCGCCGCGCTCGTTAGGCTTCGCAGAGCTCGGCCCTCCAAGCCGTTGTTTCTTGCATTCGCCGGCCTATTAGATAACGAGACAGATATGGCCGAAGCGGCAACAATCGATGCGGCTCGTCAGGAGGAGTTCGTTGGGAAAGTGGTCGAGCAGATCAGCGGCACAATGACGACATTGCTCGGGGCGGTTGGCGATCGATTGGGATTATTCAAAAATCTGGCGGCGGAAGGGCCGGCGACATCGGCTGAGCTCGCGTCGCGAACGAAACTAAACGAGCGCTATCTGCGCGAATGGCTGGGCGGAATGGCGACGGCTGGTTATCTAAATTACGACGGATCGACAAAGCGTTTCAGTCTTCCAGCCGAACATGCGTCAGTGCTCGCGCAGGAGAACGGCCCGTTTTTCGTCGGCGGCATGTATCAAATGCTGCCTGCATTCACGAGTGTATTCGACGGAGTCCTGACCGCGTTTCGCAATGGCGGCGGCGTTTCGCAATCCCAATACAACGACATGATGTGGGACGGTCT
>QHRF01000142.1 GCA_003220055.1 Verrucomicrobiota bacterium
GTCAATGGGCACGAGGTCGGCGAAATTCTAGCGCGCGGACCGAATGTTTTTTCTGGCTACCGGAATCTCGCTGAGGAAACGAAGAAGGCGTTCACAGATGATGAATGGTTTCGCACCGGCGACATGGGCTACTTTGATAGTCACGATGAGCTGCATGTCCTCGGTCGCATCTCGACGCTGATCAAGACCGAGAGCGGCGAGAAAATTCAGACCGAAGACGTCGAGGATGCTTATGTGGAAGAGTCCGCCATTCGCGAGATCGGCGTGCTTGCGAAAAAGGGAAAGCTCGTGGCGCTGATCGTGCCCGGAGGAACGGCTCACGGCGACGAAGGAAAGGACGCTGTCCGCAAGGCCGTCGAAGCCGCGTCGAAGCAGTTGCCGAGTCATCAGCGTATCTCGGATTATGCGATCACGCCGGATGCGTTGCCGCGGACGCGGCTGGGCAAAATCCAGCGTCATCGGCTTGAAGAGCGCTACGATCACGCGAAAGAAGGCGGCGAAAAAGCTCCGAAAGCAGAGCCGATGTCGATCGATGAAATGTCGGGCGAAGATCGCGCGCTGCTCGAAGATTCCGTTGCGCAATCAGTTTGGGAATTGCTGGCGAAGCGATATCGCGACAAGCGGTTGACGCCGGACACGAGTCCGCAGGTCGATCTCGGGATCGATTCGCTCGAGTGGTTGAATTTGACGCTGGAAATTGCCGAATCCAGCGGAGTGGAATTGACCGACGAAGCGATCTCGCGCATCGAGACCGTGCGCGATCTGCTGCGCGAAGTGACCGAAGGCGGTGAGGGCCAAGCGGTCGATCCGTTGGAAAGCCCTGAGCAAGTTCTCGACGAGAA
>QHRF01000017.1 GCA_003220055.1 Verrucomicrobiota bacterium
GGCCGATCCGAGTAGCGGCGGGATGGATTGCTCCGGTTTCGTTTATTTTGTCCTCAAACAAAGCGATATCGGCGATGTGCCGCGGGATTCGAGTGAACAATATTCCTGGGTCCGCCGGGCCCGTCAGTTTGAGTCGGTCCTGAGTCAAAAGGACGACTCTTTTGAATTGGAAGACTTGAAGCCGGGCGATTTACTTTTTTGGACCGGCACTTATGCGATCGAGCGCGACCCACCGATCACGCACGCAATGATTTATCTTGGCCGCGAAAAGAAAACTGGGCACCGCGTAATGGTCGGCGCAAGCGATGGACGTGTTTATCAAGGGGAATCCCGCAACGGTGTAAGCGTTTTCGATTTCAAAGTGCAGCGAAACGGAAAAGCGGACGACGGAAAATTGCGACCAACGTTCATTGGTTACGGCCATATTCCGGCATTGCGCGACTAGGCGCACTTGGATGATTTCGCGAAGCCCCGCAGTCCAATATTTAGATCGACAAATCGGCAGGAATTTCGCAATCACAGAGCAGGGTTTTCGAGGGTTGATAAGCACTAACAGCCCGAAAAACTTATGAACTGGAAAAAATTCTTCATTGCATTCATCGCAGCGTTCGTTTTTATGTTTGCCTTTGGCTTCATCTGGTACGGGAAGCTTTTGCACGGCGTGCACAATGAAGTGCCAGTGCTTTGGCGGACCGAAGCAGACTTCGGTAACTATTTCCCGTGGCTGATCCTTGGCCACGTCGTGATGGCGTTCTTTCTGACAATGCTCTGCGCTCGATATTCCTCGGGCGGCGCCGGATGCAGCGCATGCCTCGGCCTGCTGGTGGCGCTCGTTTATGCTGGAAACGACTTCATTACCTATGCGGTCCAGCCGATAACGACGAAAATCCTGTGCGGCTGGATCGCTGGCGACCTCCTTATGTTCGCCATCGCCGGTGCAATCATCGGCGCGATTTACAAACCGAGCACTTCGAGCGGCGTATAATCCGGTCTCTGAGATCGACATTGTTCTCGCCGTCGGGAAATTGCTTCCAACGCGGTTGAGCGCTGCTCTATCATCGTCTCAACCTGCCCATGGCCGAGACGGTTGAAAAACTGACGACGGGCGAACCGCTGACGATCGATCAGCTTCTCGAATATCTTCCAGCGCTAAAAGAAATCCCCCGCGCGCAGCTCGAGAATTGGGCCAAAGGCGCCGCCGTTCTTCACCGTTACCGCAAAGGCGAGATCGTTTGCGAAGAGGGCGAGTTCGGCTCGACCGCCTACTACATCGTCTCCGGCACGGTCGACATTTTCATTCACAATCCGCTCGCTCATCTGCGCACCCATCCGGTCCGCAATTTTCTCGGCCGCAGTATGCGGCGGATGAAAAGTTTTCTGACTGACGACCAAACCGATCATCGCCCGGAAGCGCACCAGCGAAAATTCATCGGCATCGACGCGAATGTCGATCTTCCAATCAATCGTCCGCTCGCGCAGCTCGGGCCCGGCGAATTGTTTGGCGAAATGACCTGTCGCACTTATCAACCGCGCTCCGCCACAGTCCAGGCGCGCGAGCCGTGCGTCATGGTCGAGATGCTGCGGGTGATTCTCGACATGCTCGTTGGCAACCGCCAGCCGTCGGAATTAACCAAAGCGACTTCCAAAGTGAAGATGCCGACGTTCAAAGGCACTTCCTTCAAGGCCGAGATCGAGAAAAAATATCGCGAGCGATCGCTTAACAATCATCTCCGCAGCGTTCCGCTCTTTGCTTCCCTCGACGACGAATTCCTCGAGCACCTTCGGCAACGCGTCGAGCTCGTTTCCTACAACCAAAACCAAACCATCTGCAAAGAAGGCGATGATGCGGACGCATTTTATCTCATCCGTTCCGGCATGGTGCGCGTTTCAAACGGGCTCCCCGGCGGCGAGATGGTGCGCACTTATTTAAGTCGCGGCGATTACTTTGGCGAAATTGGATTGCTGCGCTCAATCAAGCGCACCGCGACCTGCGCCGCGCTTGATGCCGTCGACGTGGTCAAAATTCTCGCCGCCGATTTTACGCTCATGCTGGAAAGATTTCCGGCGGTGCGTCAGCAAATCGAAGCGGTCGCCGGCGCGCGTTTCGCGGCCGATCAGCAAAAAGCGATCACGCCGGGATTGCATCTCGACGATTTTTTGAACCAGGGATTGTTCGAAGCGCAGAATCTTTTGCTGATCGATCTCGAGAACTGCACGCGGTGCGACGCATGCGTCCGCGCCTGTGCGCAGGCGCATGACGGAGTTTCGCGACTCCTTCGCGACGGTCTGCGTTACGAACATTTCCTGGTCGCCACCGCATGTCGATCTTGCCGCGACCCGCTTTGCATGACCCAATGCCCGGTCGGCTCCATTCGGCGGAAAGAGAACCTCGAAATCATCATTGAAGATTGGTGCATCGGCTGTGGCAAATGCGCTGAGCTTTGCCCCTACGGCAACATCAACATGCATCCGCTCGAAGTGATGAAAGAAATAAAGACCGAAATCAAAGGCAAAGACGGCGCGCCGGCGCAGGTGAAGATCGAGAAAAAGAAAATGACCGCTTACAAAGCGAACACCTGCGACCTTTGTACGCAGCTTTCAACCCCGAGCTGCGTCTACGCTTGTCCGCACGACGCGGCCAAACGCGTCGATCCGCAAAGATTTTTCGGCGACGCGATCACGGCGCAGAGCGAATTGATTGGTGCGACCTGGGCGCCAATGCCGGCGCGCTACGAGACCCATCACACTCACTAGGCGATGCGCATCGTCAATCGCGCACACTTGCCCTGGTTCATCTTTGTCGTGGCCGCGACTTTTTTTGCGACCTGGCTCTATATCGGAAATTTCACGTCCCAAACTTTACCGTCGGCGCTGCGTTTGCCGGATTCGTTACTCCAAAAGCCGTCTGAACATCACAGAGTCGGCGGGACGCCACTCGGTTTAATCTTCGGAACGATCGCATTGTCGATCTTCGTTTTCGCCGCGCTCCTCGGCGTCCGGAAAAAAATTGTGCTTTGGCGCGTCGGCACGGTGCAACGCTGGCTGCGCGCCCACATTTGGCTCACGCTATTGACGATTCCACTCGTGATTTTACACAGCGGCTTTCGGCTCGGCGGGCCGATGACCACATTGATCATCATTCTCTACGTCGTTGTGATGGTGAGCGGGATTTATGGTCTCGTGCTCCAGCATTACGTGCCCACAGTCATGATGGAGCGGTTGCCGGCTGAAAGTGTTTATGAACAGATTCCGCACATTCGCGCGCAACTCGTCGCCGCTGCGACAAAGATGCGCGATTCGTTCAAACCCGTGCCGCCAACCAAGGCTGACGCCGGCGCGCCCGCGCCAAGTCCGGCAAAAACGGTCACCGCAGGATCTGCTCCGATGGCCTCGACCGCGGCGGATTTGAGCACGCCCACCGCGCGCGCAAAAAGCGTTGTTGGATCGGCAATCATCGCAGAGACGATCGCGCCGCCGGAAAAAAGGCTGGAAGAAAAAATTCCACCGCCGCGCCCGCCGAATACAAAGCCGCCGGAAACAATGGGAACGCCGACCGCGCGTGTTCCGGAAGGCGCGCCTGTTCCCGCCGGAACGGAAAAAATTACCGGCGTCGCGCCGCCGTCAGTTGAACCGAAAGCGGTTGCACCACCAACGCCGATCGCCGCTTCCGCCGCTGCGCCGGGCGAAAAACCGCCGCCTGCGACGGTCGCGCAACCGATCGCAAAAACACCAGCGGCCGGGGCGTCTACGAAAATTACGGCCGCCACCGACGCCGATTCCGAATCAGCGTTGCTTGATTTTTTAGATCGCCAGATAATTCCGTACCTCTCTGCCAGACGCGGCGATCGCATGCGACTCGGCAAACCGCGTTTTTCCGAAGACACGTTTCGCTTCGTCAAACTCCGCGTGACCGAAGCGTATCGCGATCGCGTCGAAGAAATGAAGGGCTGGTGCGACGAACGGCGGATGCTCGATCTCCAGATCAAATTGCAACACTGGCTGCACGCCTGGCTGTTCGTCCACGCGCCGATCTCGTTTCTGCTGCTGATGCTCGTTTTCTGGCACGCCTACGTAACACTCTTCAATTACTGATGCCCCGCTGCCAAAGTTCACTCGTTAGGCTTGACTGCTTAAAGCAGTCAAGTTTGCGGCGGGTTTGGCGGCCTGTAACTGCCGCCTTGAATTGAAATGGCCAAACCGGGACGCACCCAAAAACAGATCGCCGAGCGTTACAAAGGCAATCTCGGTTATTATCGCCGACTTCATCCCTGGCGGCGCACGCGATTCATCATCAGTTTAATCACGATCTTTGGCGGACTGGTCGCGATCGGGCTTTTTCAAAAGCACGGCCGCGAAACTTTTTTTAACGCGGGCAAAATTTCGACGAGTCACGCCAAGTTCGCGGACGACTGCGCCCAATGTCACGACCGCGATGCCGTCACTGGAAAATTTACCGAGGTGTTACGCGATCGTTTTCGTAACGGCGTCGCCGTCGAAGCGATCGATCGCAAATGCGAGACTTGCCATCAGAAACACAGCTTTCACCAAGCGAACGTCGTTCAAAACCGCTCCTGCTCGGCGTGTCATCAGGAACATCGCGGGCTCAGTAATCTTAGATTGGTCGCGACCTCGCAATGCGCGACCTGCCACAACAACTTCGCCATGATGACTGCGTCGGCCGAAAAAGGAATGCACCTTCCGCGCGATGCATTCCACCGACATCCACATCCCCCGCAGCAGATCGTTTTCGAGCTGCCGCGACCGCCGCAAGGTTTTACGGCGACATTCGCTTCGTTTTGGGAAGCGCATCCCGAATTTCAGTTGACACGCGTCAGCGCGCGCGATCCCGACGTGCTGCGTTTCAATCATCAGCGTCATTTCGCTTCCGACATTCCGCCGCTGAATGGACAGAAGCTCGATTGCAATTATTGCCACCAACTCCAGCCGGACGGCCGCTTTTATCAACGGATCAGTTTCGCTGCCAATTGCCAGGCGTGTCATTCACTCCAGTTCGATTGGAGAAATCCTGAAATGCGCATTCCGCATGGGAATGTCGATCTTGTCCGGACATTTTTGCGGAGCCTGCCCGCGCAATACGCGGATTACGCCCGCTTGAAGAAAGGAATTCCTGAGCGCGAGGTTCCAGGTTTCGTCGCGCAACAAATCAAACAGCTACGCGATCAGTTTCATTCCGGCGATGAGCTCGAGCGCGCCGTCTTCTTCACCAAGGACCCTTACAAGCCGCAGCAAGCGATGGGTGCGGCCGCGCGTGGCAACTTTACCGGCTGCGCTTTTTGCCACGAAGTGAAAACAGCCGCGAATGCCATGCCCGCAATTACAAAACCGATTTTAGTCGATCGATGGATGCCGCAGGCAAATTTCAATCACGCCAAACATCAGGTCGATCCGGTCACGCAAAAGCCGCTCGACTGCAATCTTTGCCATCAGGCAACGCAGAGCCGTGAGACATCCGATGTTCTAATGCCCGCGAAAGCGAACTGCACCATCTGCCACAGCCCGCAGGGGAAAATCGCCGCCGAATGCATCACTTGTCATACTTATCACGCGCCGATTGCAGCCCAGACGACAGTCGCCGGCGTTTCTCTCAGAGAAATGCTGCTTGGTCAAAGGTGAGCCGGCGAAAAGCCCAAATCCCAAGCATCAAATCCCAAAGAAGCGCCAAGTTCCAATCTTCAAGGTGTCCAGCGCATCGCGTCTTTTGAGATTTGGGGACTGGGATTTCTTTGGAGCTTGGGATTTGGGTTTTGGTGCTTAATTGGAAGGATGGATTTCGCGAAGAAAACACCAGCTCAGCTGGGTTATCGCATGCCGGCCGAGTGGGAACCGCAAGCCGCGACCTGGTTATCCTGGCCGCGGCGCGAAGGAATCAGCTTTCCGGATGCGTTCGACTGCGTATTGCCCGCGTTGCGCGAAATGGTCGCGGCGCTCATCGAAAGCGAACCGGTCTGCATCAACGTCATTAACGGAGCGCATGAAGCCGAAGCGCGCTCTGTTCTCGATCTCCTGCCGCAGGAGTGTATCACCTATTACGAAATCCCAACGAACGAACCGTGGTGCCGCGATCACGGCCCGATTTTCCTGACCCGCGACGCCGATCCGAAGCTCGCCATCGTGGATTGGGATTACAACGCCTGGGGAAATAAATATCCGCCGTTCGATCTGGATGAAGTCGTTCCGACGCGCATTGCTGAGATCCTGAAGGTTCCGGTTTTTTATCCGCGCATGATTTTGGAAGGCGGCTCAATCGAAGTCAATGGCGCGGGCGCCCTCCTCACCAGCGAATCGTGTCTTTTAAATAAAAACCGCAATCCAAAACTCTCGCGTGGAGAAATCGAGCAACGCCTTCGCGACTATCTCGGTGTCCGCGAAATTCTTTGGCTGGGCGATGGAATTGAAGGCGACGACACCGACGGCCACATTGATGATCTCGCACGTTTCGTTTCGGAAACCAAAGTTGTCACCGTGGTCGAGGAGGATTCCGATGACGCAAATTACCAGCCTCTTCAAGACAATTTAAACCGCTTGTCCGGCTTCGGACTCGACATTGTCACTTTGCCGATGCCGAAGAAAATGGTTCGCGAAGGTCAACGCTTGCCCGCGAGCTACGCGAACTTTTACATTGCCAATAGCTGCGTGCTCGTCCCGACTTTCGCCGATCCTGCCGACGAACGTGCGTTGTCGATCTTGCGCGACTGCTTCCCCAATCGTCGCCTCGTCGGAATTGACTCCCGCGAATTAATCTGGGGCCTGGGCACATTTCATTGCCTGACCCAGCAGCAGCCAAAGGTGCTGTAGAGGCCGCTGTCCTCAGCGGCAATCCGGAATCAGCCGCCGAGTCGGCGGCCACTACAGTTAATCGGCTTCAGCCGCCGGTTTGTAGCCGCTTTTGAGAATCGCGTCGTGGAGATCGGGCGCGTGCGTCTTGCGGGCGTCGAATTTCACGGTCACTCGTTCGTCCGGAAGGTCGACGATCACGTCTTGGACGCCGTTTATTTTCATTAACACCGGCCGCAGCTTTCGGACGCATTCGTCGCAGTCTTCGCCCTCGGTCGCAATTTCGATCGTCTCGACGATCGCGTGATCGGCGCGCTCGGGATTATGAGGGTCGCTAGGTTCAGGCTCGTTTGGTCGGGCAGGATCCATCATTTATTGAACGCGCGCGGCTGGCTCGGCGGCCGTCTCGCGCGCGATCGGTTCGAGCACACGCCAGACGTTATCGGCGAGAATTTTCTGGCCGGCCGCGTTCGGATGGACGCGGTCCGGTTGATTCAAGAGCGGATCGCCGCTGACCCCTTCGAGCAAATAGGGAATGAGCGCGGCGCTATTTTTGGCGGCGAGGTCGGCGTAGATCTGGCTGAAAGCGAAGACGTAATCGTCAGAGGCATAATTTGGCAGCTGCATTCCGGCGATGATGATCCTCACATTCGGATTGCGCGCTTTTACTTGGTCGATGATCGCTTGCAGATTGTTTCGAATTTCCGCGATCGGCACGCCGCGAAACGCGTCGTTGATGCCGAGCTCGAGAACGAAGATGTCGATCTTGCGTTTAAGATGCGCGGGCAAGCGGTGCAATCCGCCGTCGGTCGTCCCGCCGGTTTGACTAGCGTTGGTGATTTCAAAGCTCAGATTGGCCGCCCGCAATTTCTCGGTCAACAGCGCCGGATAAGCTTGAGTCGATCTCAGGCCGAACCCTTGAGACAAGCTGTCGCCGAGAACGAGGATCCGTTTCACTGGTGAAAGATCGTGGGCCGCGGTCATGGATTGCCCAAGAAAGATAAGCGCGAGACTAACGACTGCCACCGTGATCGCCCTCATAATTCCATCAACGAAAAAGCCAACCTAACATTGAATGTTGGACGTTGAACGTTAGGGTGTAAACCCTTCCAAATTTAACCCTTCTTGTTTATGGCTAATTACGGAATCAACGGCTTCGGACGCATCGGTCGCAATGTCTTGCGCGCGATGACGCAAAAACAAGTCGAGCACGTCCGCGCAATCAATGATCTCACCGACACTAAAACTCTCGCTCATCTCCTCAAATGGGACTCGGTCCATGGCCGGTTCGACGGCGAAATCGGATTCGACCAGGAGAACATCGTTGTGCGCGGTCACAAAATTAAGATCTTCAAGGAACGCGACCCGGCAAATCTCCCGTGGAAAAAGTTGGATGTCGATGTTGTCCTGGAATCGACCGGTTTTTTCACTGCACGCGACAAAGCAGAACTGCACATCACCAAGGCTGGAGCAAAACGGGTGTTGATCAGCGCGCCGGCGAAGAATCCGGATGCGACACTCTGTATCGGGATCAACGACAGCGTCTACGATCCGGCGAAGCACACCATCGTTTCCAACGCCAGCTGCACCACCAATTGCCTCGCGCCGATGGCGAAAGTGTTGCACGACAAATTCGGTATCGCACATGGATTCATGAGCACGATCCACAGCTACACCAATGACCAGCGCATTCTCGATTTTCCCCACGAAGACTTGCGACGCGCGCGGGCGGCCGCGATCAGCATCATTCCTTCGAGCACCGGCGCAGCCAAAGCGATCGGCGAAGTGATTCCAGATCTGAAAGGGAAGTTGAACGGTGGGGCGTTTCGAGTGCCGACGCCGGACGGTTCCGTCACCGATTTCAGCGCTGTCCTCGAAAAGGATGCGACAGTCGACGCCGTAAACGCTGCGTTTAAAGCAGCCGCGTCCGACAAAAGTTATAAAGGCGTGCTTGAATACAGCGACGAACCGCTCGTGTCCCACGACATTATCGGCAATCCGCACTCGTGCATCTTCGACAGCAAACTGACCATCATGCTCGGCAACCGTTTCGTGAAAGTGGTCGGTTGGTACGACAACGAATGGGGCTACAGCAATCGCTGCGTCGAAATGCTCGAGATGCTCGGAAAATAATGGCCAAACTTTCGGTCCGAGATGTCGATGTTCGCGGCAAGCGCGTTTTGACTCGCGTCGATTTCAATGTGCCGATCAAAGAGAACGGCGACCAAATTGAAATCACGGACGATACGCGAATCCGCGAAGCGTTGGCGACGATCAATTATCTCCGCGAGCAAAAAGCGAAAACGATTTTGATGTCACACTTTGGCCGGCCGAAGGGTAAGCGCGTCCAGAAATACTCGTTGCGACCGATTGGCGATCATTTGCACACCCTGATTGGTCAGCCGGTCATCTTCAGTCACGACACGATTGGCGATGTTTCGAAGAAAATCATTGAGCACATGGAGAACGGCGACGTCGCGCTGCTCCAAAATCTGCGCTTTCAGCCTGAGGAAGAAGCGAACGACCCCAAATTCGCCCAGGCGCTGGCCAAACTCGGTGAAGTTTATGTGAACGACGCCTTCGGCGCGGCCCATCGCGCCCACGCTTCGACGGTCGGTGTGACCAAGTTCATTGAGAAATGCGCAATGGGTTTCTTAATGGAGAAGGAGTTGAAGTATCTCCATGACGAGCTGGACAACCCGGTCAAGCCTTTCGTCGTGATCATGGGCGGAGCGAAAGTGTCCGATAAAATCGGCGTCCTCAAAGCGTTGATGAAAAAGGCCGATACGATCCTGATCGGCGGCGCGATGGCGAATACGTTTTTCAAAGCCCAGGGAATTCCGCTCGGTGACAGCCGCGTTGAAGCGGACAAAACAGACCTGGCGACCGAACTTCTCGATCTTGCGAAGGAGCGCGGCGTGAAATTTCTCCTGCCGATCGATGTTCTCGAAGCGCAGGAAATTCGCGCGGGCGCGCCGACTCGAAACACCAGCCGCTTGTCGCGCGAACACGGGATCACTGACGGCTGGCAGGCGGTCGATATCGGCAACGCGACGATCGCTTTGTTTGAGGAGGAGATTGCGAAAGCAAAGACGATTCTGTGGAATGGCCCGGTCGGCATTTTTGAAATTCCGGATTTTTCCGAAGGAACAATCGCGATCGCGGAAGCGCTGGCCAAATCAGGCGCGACCACCGTCATTGGCGGCGGCGATTCGGTCACGGCCGTGAAACAAGCTGGGCTAGCCGACAAAATGACTTTCATTTCTACCGGCGGGGGGGCGTCGTTGGAACTTCTGGAGGGGAAGCAACTACCAGGCGTTGCTGCCTTGAGTGATAAGGGCTAGACAGGATTTACGGGATTAACTGGATGGACGCATAGACTGCTCGGAAGCTCCATCTTTAAGAATCCTGCAAAATCCTGTCTAAAGAATTTATGAGAAAGAAAATCGTTGCCGCGAATTGGAAAATGAACATGACGCAGGCCGAATCGGCGCGTTTTGTTGAATCATTGGTCCTGGATATTGGCGACATCACCGACGTCGAAGTGGTGATCGTTCCGCCATTCACTGCGATTGCGAAAGTAATGGAAGCGCTCGGTACATCGCAAAGCATCAAAGTGGGGGCGCAGAACATGCATTGGGAACCGAATGGTCCATTCACCGGCGAAATCAGTGCGGCGCTGCTGCGCGATTTGCTCGTGCGTTACGTCGTGCTTGGTCACAGCGAACGGCGCACCTTATTTCGCGAAACCGATGAAATTGTGAATCGCAAAGTCCGCGCTGCGCACGAAGCGACGTTGCGGCCAATCGTTTGCGTCGGCGAAACCCTGGAGCAGCGCGACAAGGGAAATGTGGGAAAAATATTGTCGATCCAACTGCGCGGAAGCTTGAAGGACCTCAACGAAAAGGAACTTCAGGAGACGGTGATCGCATATGAACCGGTCTGGGCGATCGGCACCGGCCGGAACGCAACGCCTCAGCAGGCGCAGGAAGCACACGCGTTCATTCGCCGTACCCTGCGTGAAATGTCGGACGAAGCGACGGCCGATCGCATTCGCATTCAGTACGGCGGTAGCATGAAACCGGAGAACGCGCGCGATTTGATGACGCAACCCGACATTGACGGCGCGCTCGTTGGCGGGGCCAGCCTCGATCCGCGCAGCTTTGCCCAAATTGTGAAAGCCGCGCGTGACGAAAAGTAATTACTGTTTGATCTCGAGATAAGTGCGGGCCTGCACTTTATTCGTGCCCGGTTGCAATTCTTCCACGCGCATCTGTTTTAGGAACCAGCGGTTGTCGATCTTTTGCGCAGAGATGACTTCGAAGCGTTTCGCGAGTTTTCCGTCCCAGTCATAGGCTTCCATTCGCATGAGCGCGCCGCTCGCCTTGTCGACCCAGATAACGACGTTCCAGTACTTGGAATTCCGGGAAGGCGCGACTACTTGCAGTTTCCAGCAGCTGCGCGTGCGCACCGTTTCGTCGCCGAGCACGCGCGCGTTAGGCCAATAAAGAAATTTTAGGGCAAGATCTTCGTAGCTAATGCCGGTGCCGCGAATTT
>QHRF01000018.1 GCA_003220055.1 Verrucomicrobiota bacterium
GAGACTAATCAAAATCGTCGCCATAACAACGGTAACAGCCAGAGCGACGACCGGTGTACCGCCTTCATTCACCGCGATAGCTTTACTCGAAAACAAACCATCGCGCCCGAGCGCATAAAGGGTGCGCGGTATGAACATCAAAATCCCGTTGACGATGGCGATGATAGAAAGCAATGCGAGTCCAGTGACGATTTGTCCGCCTCGCGCTCCGAAAACAACTCGCATTGCGTCAGCGGCGGCGAGTTTTGACGCCGCAATTTGAGGCAGCGGCAAGACATAAAGCAACGCAATGTTAACGAGCAGATAGATTGCGATCACCGACAAGACTCCAGCGTGAAGCGAGCGCGGAATGTTGCGGCCAGGATTTTCGTCTTCTTCGGCAAAATAAATGACAGAGTTCCAACCTCCGTAAGCGCCGAGAATGAGTTGAAACGACAACACAATCGCGACCAGCGCGGCGAAAGGACCAACGGGCGCGGTCTGCGTCATTTGTCCCGCGTCGACTGAGCTGTGGTGCCCGCCTAGGGCAAAGCAAACAACAACAAATGCAAGCAGCGCAATTGCCTTGAGAAAACTCGTCAGCTTCTGAGTTCCGCTACCCGCGCGCAGGCCGATCCAGTTCAGGAACGCGAGCAAAAGAAGGAGTGCCAGCGCAACCGTGGTGACTCCGGAAAAAGATGGGGCAAACAGGGCGATCGCATATTCAGCAAAAGCGATCGGCAGAAAAGCAACCGCGGCAACGTTGCCCAGCCAATCGCTCCAACCAACGACGAAGCCGGCAAAATCACCGTAAGCATGCCGGGCATAAACATAAGGACCCCCCGCCTTCGGTATCATCGTCGCAAGCTCGGCCGTATAATTTGCGTTCAACAGAGTAAACGCTCCGCCGAGAGTCCAGATCACAAGAATCAGCCAAGTATTTCCGAGCAAGTTAGCCGTCGGACCAGGCAAACGAAAAATGCTGACCCCGATGGTACCGCCAACAACCACCGCCAATCCAAAACCCAAACCAAGAATCCGCAGCAATTTATTTTTCTGCGGTACCAGTGTTTCCGATGCGGCTTCAGCCATCTCTATTGCGGGCCCGCACCGGTGCGAGCGATTCTAAACAAGCGAGAGATGTTTGGCTGCATCCTGAAGTCGCGCCGAAGACTTACTGTGCCTGCTCCGCACGGTCCATTAGCGCATTTGATGGTAACTGTTTGTCCATTGCCTTTCTGGCGCTCTCTACACCTGCGACCGGAAGCTTCGCCGGATCGAGGAGGCCGAGTTGAACCAAGACCGATGCCTGGTCCCAGTAGATGTGTTCATGAGCCAGTTTACCATCGCGGAACTGAACAATCGCAACGAGCGGGATTTCCACACGCCTTCTTGTGGGAGCAAGGCCGGGCAGCATCCAATCCATCCGAATGGTATGAGTAAACTTGAACACCATTTCGTCCACTAGCTGGTTGTCGCCAATCGTTCGCGAGATCGGAATCATCTCCGTGTCTGGAGGCATCTGCGGAATGAAACGTTTGGAATAAAACTCGCGCAGCTCATCCTGCCCAACACCGCCGGTCATAACGGGAATGTGATTCACGTAGGCGTCCTCAACCATCGTCGCTAGCGTGTCTTCAGTGTTATGGGTCGCAAACTCGTGACGCACGTGCTCTTCCCAAAGTTTGCTCAGAGATTTCTGAGCGGCAGTTAGGCCGCCGCGAGATGGTTTCTTTTTTCGTGTCATTCGTGATCCTCGTGGTTGGACACAGGTCGCGCTTTGGAAAAGGACTTTGCGACCTTTTATTTGCCTTGTCTGTGGAAGGTCCCAGTAACAGTGCAGAGAGACGCCTGAACCATGTCGGGCTCCGTGACGACCGCTTGGCCCTTTTCGGTCAGCGTGTTTCCATCTGCGGACAAAACCAATTTTGAGCCACGGCCTATTCCTTTTGCCGTCGCCCGCGGTGTCGAGAACATCAGTGTATTTCCATTTGATTCTTTCATTATTTCAAAGCGTCCGGCCTGTATGCCGCGGACGATCGCTAAGCTTTCACCTGATTTGCCGATCGCAAGCAACGTTGGACGACTCAGGTTTTGTCCTTTTTGGAAACGATTTGCGGCAGCTTGGAAATTCTCGACATCAGCCCAATACCCTTCAAACCGTGGATCCGGCTGTCCCGCAAAAATGAAGAGGCAGGTCGTGTGTACAATAAGTGCGAAGAGGACCGTTCGGGGGAGCATCTGGATCAGGTTGCTTCGTCGACACTAGCCGCCGGCCGAGGTTTGGACAAGAACTTGTCGACCTCCTCGTTGTAGGTTTCGAACGGGTCGCCCATGACGAGGAAGTCGCGGCTGTCGTGCGCGATCGAGTCCCAGTTGATGACGTAGGGTTGATGTTGATCCTGAAAATAGGCGACGGCGCGGGCGCGTCCTGATGCGCGTGTGTTCGCGGGCGGAACGCGAGTCGCGATCGTAGGTTGAAAGCTCTTGTTCCATTCGGTCACGCGTTTGCCAGGCGTGACGCTGAAAAACAAACCACGGGTTGGATCGATGTTGTGATATTCGAGGTCCAAACTTTGCAGCCAGGGATCGTCCCAGCCGACTTTTTCCGAGGCCATGAAAGTTTCGAGCAACCATTTCTTAGTGATCCAATCGACGCCGCCAATCAGTGCCTGTGGATTTCGCTCGATTGATTCGAGAACAAAACTCCAGGTCTCGAGCAGCCAATCGGTCTCCGGATCTCTTTCTCGCAGATGGCGCTGGGCGAGATCGTGGAACTGCCATTGGACATCGAGCGCGCCAATAGTTTTGCCGTCCTCAAGATCGACAATCCACTTGCGAGTCGGGTCGCGCGAGATGTCGCGCGTGCTGCGAACGGCGTCGTTGAGAACAAGATTGCGCGGCAACTGGCGTTGCTCGAGCAGCGAGAGCACCGCGGCGGTGGTGCCGATCTTCAGCGCGTTAGCAAACGGGCTCATGTTCGAATCGCCAATGAGCAAATGGAGTCGCCGATATTTGCGGTAATCGGCCAGCGGCTCATCCCGCGCGTTGATGATGGCGCGGTTGAACTGCACCCACTGGTAGATGTCGTTGACGATATGGTCAGCGCGCTGGCTCAGCTGGAATGCGACCGGCGTTTCCGCTTGCGGCGGCTCGAAATCGAATGCGAGCGGATTGGCCTGCCCCACTCTGCCGGCGCCGGTAAAAATCTGGCGCGTCGCAAGAAACGTGAGCAACGTCCCGAGAACCGAAGGCGTGAACTGCGCCTCGCGTTTCATCAAATAATTTTCGTGGCAACCAAATGTCGCGCCGGTGTGATGATCGACATTGTTCTTAATGAATGAAACGCGATCGCTGGCTTCGAGCGCGACGAGCGAGCTACGCAACAGTTCGTCGCCGGCCATTTCGTAAGTGACTAGATCGTGGAGGTGCAAACATTCAGGCGACGCGTACTCGATGTGGCCCATGTCGAGATAGAGCCGGCCGCCATTTAAAAGGAAGCCGCCGTTGCCGGGCGGTTCTTCGTAATCGCGATAGTGGAGATCGATCGTGCCGGCGCGTGCTTTGTTGAAGAGGTAATTCTTCACTTTGGCCGGCCAAACCTCGGAGTTGCAGCGCAACTCTTCGCTGCTCATCAAGCAGCCGTATTCCGTTTCGATCCCGACGATCCGGTCCATCGGTTAACGATTTAACCATCGAATCGGCAAATCTCTAAATCTTTTCGCATGCGGCGTGCTCTGTAACGAGCCTGGATGGAACTCTCCAAGGAAATAGCTACGCCCGCGTTCTCCTCGCAACGGGTCTGGCTGATTGCCATTTTAATCGCTCTGTTGCACGCAGCGATGGCGGTGACTGCCGTAAATACAAAATCGCCGACGTTCGATGAGCCCCAACACCTTACCGCAGGTTACAGCTACTGGGTAACAAACGATTTCCGGCTCGATCCCGAAAACGGAAACCTACCGGCGCGCTGGGCGGCTCTGCCGCTGCTGTTAGGCAAGACCAAGTTTGTTCCGATTAGCGATCGCGCCTGGCATCGCGCGGATGAAGGACGCACCGGTCACCAGTTTTTCTACGAAGCCGGAAACGATCCCGACAAAATGTTACAACAAGCGCGAATGATGATGTCGATCTTTGGCGCGGTGCTCTGTCTTTTAATTTATCGCTGCGCCCGCGAATTCTTTGGAATTTGCGGCGGTTTGCTCGCCGAAGCGCTGGTCGCGTTCGATCCAAACTTCCTCGCGCACAGCGCGCTCGTGGCGTCCGATGTTCCAGCGGCCTTCTTTTTCACAGCAGCGGTTTGGAGCAGCTGGCGTTTGTTCCAAAAGATTTCGCCAGTGAGGTTTGCGATCGCTGCGTTCGGTCTGGCCGGACTTTTTCTGACAAAGTTCTCGGCGCCAATCGTTGCGCCAGTTCTGGGCACGATGTCGATCTTGCTAATTTTCTCGCGGCGTCAGATCGATCTACAGTTCGGACAAATCCGAATCGAGCTGACGGAAAGATGGAAGAAAGCCTGCGCCGTCGGCGTTTCGTGGATCGCTCTTGGTGCGACGGTCTTCTTTGCAATTTGGCTGTCGTTTTCATTTCGGTACCCGGCGTGGACCGATAACGGCTCGAGCCATGAAGGCACGAGCTGGCATTGGAATTATCTGCTCGAAGATCAGGGAACGTTCGAGAGCGCGGTAAATTTTGCACGTGCACATCGTCTCTTGCCGGAAGCGTATCTCTACGGGTTCGCTTACGTGCATAGACACGAGATCGATCGCCCTGCGTTTCTCGACAATCGATGGAGCGTCGTCGGATTTCGATCATTCTTTCCGCGAGCGTTCATTTACAAAACACCGCTCCCATTCTTGTTATTGCTGTCGCTCGCGTTCTACGCCGCGCTCGCGCGGCGTCATTCCTGGCGCATTTCAAATCTCAATCCATTGGCGATGTTTGCTCTCATTTACGGCGCAATTGCAATCACGAGTCAGCTAAACATCGGGCATCGCCATCTTCTTCCGATTTATCCGGCGCTCTTCATTGGCTGTGGTGCGGTAGTTGATCTCGCCAGCAAGAATCGCACGGCAATCCTCACCACCACGGTCGGGATCATTTTGTTTTGGCAAATCGGGGAATCTTTTGCGATCAGGCCGAATTATCTCGCCTACTTCAACGAAGTCGCCGGCGGACCGAGTGACGGTTACAAGCACTTGGCCGACAGCTCGGTTGATTGGGGCCAGGATTTGCCCGCGCTGAAAACATGGCTCGATAATCATCCGGCGATTGTCAATGGAAAGCCCCTCTATCTCGCCTACTTCGGCACGGCCGATCCGCGCTCGTATGAAATTAACGCCAGACTGCTCCCCGAAAATCACTCATCGGGCGATCGCGCGTTTGCACCGCTCACCGGCGGCATTTACTGCATTAGCGCGACGACCCTGCAAAGTGTTTACACTCTGGAGCTCGGCCCGTGGTGCGTGCCTTACGAACAGTATTACCAAGCCGCAGCGGCAGAGATACGGCGTTATCACAATACAGCTTCAGATCCGGCGAGGCGTGTGGCAATGATCACAAACGATGGTGCGCTTAACTGGGCCAAAAAGATCAAGGACTTCGAGCGGCTCCGGTTCGAGCGATTGTGTGCCTATTTGCGTCATCAGCCTCCCGCGGCCCAAATCGGCTATTCGGTCTTCGTGTTCGAATTGACGGACGACGAGGTCAATCGCGCACTCTACGGACCGCCCGCTGAGTTGGCGCCAGAGGTTTGCGTGAGCGGTTTTTAGGTGGACTAGCGCAGGCTTGAAACTTACGTAAGAAAAGCCCAGACTGGCCACCGCATGAGGGAGTTGGGCCTGCGTAGTCCGGCATCGAGAGTCGCCGGAATTGTTTACTTTGGGCGGATGCTCGACAAAATTCGGCAACACCAAAAAGGACAGTTGCCTTCCGATTATCAGGCAAATCTTGGCCGTGGCTTTGATTCCGCCTGCACGAAATTTTTGCGGATCGATTACAACCGGCTGGTGGACCGAGTGGACCAAGGCGGCACCGACGACGAAATCCTGCAATGGTGTTTCGGCATGGGGTACTGTCCGACACAAGACGAGATTTACGTGTGGAATGAATTTATGCGGAAACGGGGCTGGAATGATGAGCTTTCCGAAATCCTCAAACGCCGGAAGAAAGAAGCTGGTATGGCCGGCCGCTCCGAGATCCAGACGATGTTCACCTTCATCGACGCCGACGAAGGCCGCTTATTGGTCGGGAACCAAAAACTCCGACCGGCGCCGGACTAACAGAAGTGACGAGTGACAAGTGGCGGGCAGCTCGTCGCTCAGATGGAGAATCAGGGCGTTGGAGCTGGCACAGGAATCACGATCTTATTCGGCGGCGGAGGCGGTCGCATCCGGTAATCGATAAATTTCCAGACCGCGATCACGACCAGCGCCACCGCGATCGTCGCGATCCACCACCGCAAAGTGCCGCCGTTTGGCCGGTCACTGGTCACTATTCCGAAAGTGTATCGATCCGCTCGGCCAACGCAAAATCGAGCTCGGTCAGTCCGCCCTTGCTATGGGTCGAAAGCACGAGTCGCACTTTGTTATAGCGGATGTCGATGTCGGGATGGTGTTCTTCTTCCTCAGCCACTTCCGCAACCGCGTTTACGAAATCGATGGCATCGGCAAAATCGTCGAACTCGAAAGTGCGTTCGATGTGCTTCTTCTCCAATTCCCATTCCGGGATCTTTTTCAGGCGCTCTTTCAACTCGGGCGCTTTCATCAAGTCGGCCATAACGGTGACAACGAGTAACACCCGAAAAACGTTTTGCAATGCCAAAACGAGTGGAGTTAAGCGGCCAGGATTTTGCGCAGATTTTTCGCCGAATCGAAGACCTCGAGGGCGGATGCACGCGCCTCGCGGGAGCGGCGCGGCCAGTTTGCCAGCAGATCTTGGATTGCCGCCGCCGCGTCTTCCAAATCGCCAACGAAATGAAAGCCGCTCGCGCTTGGCAGATACCTTGCCGCACCAGTGTCCTCCGTCACAACGGGTCGCCCCATTGCCAGAAAAGCCGCGGCGCGATCGCTTAACCAACCCGTTTTCCAGCTCACATCGACCCCTTTGATGGCGGTGAATTCGCCCAGCGCGCTCGCCAGGTAGCTACGATATTTTTTCGGCGTTCGCGCGACGCAGTGTGGATCGACAACGTGCCACCCGCGCTTTCGCAATCGTTCCCGTTCGGGATCGTCCGGATTCATATGCATCGCGAGTTCGAATTTCGCTTTCGGCACGCGTCTTGGCAGATCGAGATATTGTTCGAAGGCGTATTTCTTTGAAAGGTCTGGGAAGGTTCCGTCCACTTCCACCGCCCCACCCCAATACCACTGACCGATCGTGGTGAACTTCGGCGAGCGAGGACGCGGCTGCGGCCGGTAGAGTTTGGTATCCACCAGTGGATAAAATGTTTTCCAATGTAGAGGCGGCCGTGTCGGCCGCGATGATGAAGATGCGTCCGACACGGGCGCCGCTACAATTTTCAAAAGTTTGCAACCCGGATCGTTCACGTTCAGACCGATCGTCCAGAACTCGTGATGCGACGACTGGCCCATCTCCATCTGCGTCATCCAATAAATGATTTCGCTCGGATCGAGGTCGCAAAAAATCCGGCGCTCGAATTTCAGAAGCAGCGGCGGATGAATCGAATAGCTAAGATTTAGAATTACGTTTGGACCGGACAGTCGATCGAGCAGCTCACGTTTTGAAATGCCAATGCACTGGAGCGAATCGAGATCATGCAGGCTGTCCGCCGTTTTTTGGTAAAGCAGACAATATCGCCCGCCGAGTCCATGCGCGCGCAGTTGTCGCTGGAAGTTGTCGATCTTGCGCTGGTCGTCGCGAAGATTTCCTTCGCTCGGCAAATGTTCCAGCCAGATCGCGTCCAGCTTCAGTCGGCGCAGGCCGAGCATCCATTGCAATGGAACCGAAAAATTGCCGCCACCTTGGAGATATTTCGCCGCAAACCCGCCGCCGAGGAAAACCGTCACGCGAGCAGAGTCGTCATTCTGCTCGCGTGCTCAAGCGCGAAGATGGCAATAATGCCAGTCCGGCCCGGACTTAAAAGAACCGTCCGTGTGGCAGGTGCGCCTTGCCTTGCGGCTGATGACCGCTGCAGAATCCTCCGTTCGGGATCGGCGTGATGGCGCCGAGGAACATCGGCTGCCGTCGCGGC
This sequence comes from Verrucomicrobiota bacterium, assembly GCA_003220055.1. Lineage (GTDB taxonomy): Bacteria > Verrucomicrobiota > Verrucomicrobiia > Chthoniobacterales > UBA10450 > AV40. Next base: position 8,189 of record QHRF01000018.1, read on the forward strand.
TGTAGCTGTTGCTCGAGGTCGTAGGCCATCGCGATCAACTGCGCTTCGCGGAAGGCCGTGCTGTACATCAACATGCCAGCTGGTCTGCCGGAGGAACGAATTCCCACCGGCATCGAAAAGTTGGGATAACCGGCGACCGCAGGGCCGGTTGAGTTTGTCAGATGTGGCGCAACGATCGCATCCAGATGATCGCGCGCGATTGCGCCATCAATTCCGGCGCGGGCGGTGTTGGTTGCGTGGGAACGCGCGGCGATGTAGTTCGGGTCGTTCGGGTAACCGACGAACTGTTCCGCCAATAGGAATACGTCCTGATCGTAGTAAACAAGCTCTTGTGGACAATGCGCGTTGTTGAACGCAATAAGATCGGCAAGCGTGCGCATTTTTGTGTGCGTAAGTGTTTGCAGATAGTCCGCGATCTGCGCCCGGAATTCGTAGAGCAGCGCGGTGAATTCGTCGCCGGTGTAGGCAAACACGTCACCGGTGTCGGTATCGACAATCGTCGCGCCAAGACTCGCCATCACATCGAGCGCGTCATTGGCAAAGTTCACCGTCTGTTCGTCGCCCGGGATGCCGCTTCCGAAATAACTGTAATTGAAAAAGCGCATATCGCGGCCGATGCGTTTGCCAGCAAGCGCGCCGCGCTGAAGGAGCGGCGTGTAATCGGTTTGCGCAGATTGCATGATACCGAGAAGGATGGCGACATCGGTGACGGACCGCGCCATCGGACCGGCGCTGTCTTGCTGATGACTGATCGGAACAATTCCGTCCTGCGAAATCAAACCGAGCGTCGGTTTCAAACCGAAAATGTTCTCGACCGCCGACGGGCCCGTGATTGATCCGTCGGTTTCAGTTCCAACGGCCGCCGCGCACAAATTCGCAGCCGCACCTGCGCCGGAGCCGGAGCTCGAGCCCCACGACGTGTAACTCAAATCGTAGGCGTTGTTCGTACTTCCGCCGCGCGCGCTCCAACCGACTGCGAGCGGATAGGTCTCAGCCTCATCGTCCCGGAAGTTTGCCCATTCGCCGAGATTCGCTTTACCGAGAATGATTGCGCCCGCGGCGCGCAA
>QHRF01000139.1 GCA_003220055.1 Verrucomicrobiota bacterium
GCGCACTTCTTCATGTCGATGTTTTCGTCATGACCGGCTTCTGCTTTGGTGGCGGGCGTGAAAATTGGTTCTGGCAGTTGTGAGCCGAGCTTCAGTCCGGCCGGCAATTTGATTCCGCAAACGCTTTGGGATTCTTGATATTCCTTCCAGCCGGAGCCCGCCAGATAACCGCGCACAACGCATTCGACCGCCAGCGGCTTCGTTTTGCATACAATCATGGAACGACCGGCAAGCTGCTCGTGAAACGGCCGCAACTGCTTGGGAAAGGAATCGAAGTCGGCGTTAACAAAGTGATTGTCGATTTTCCCAAACCGGTTGAACCAGAAAGCCGAGAGCTGATTGAGGACCGCGCCTTTTTTGGGGATGGGATCGGGTAAAATAACGTCGAACGCCGAGATTCGATCAGTCGCGACAAACAGCAGGGTGTCGCCCAGGTCGAAAACTTCGCGGACCTTGCCGCTGCGCAGTTTCTTAACGCCCGGAAGATCGAGAATCGATTGTGCGTCGGTTTGCATTTACCATTCATCGCCATGGCCGGATTAGTCGTCAAACCACCAATTTGTCATGTCGAGCGAAGTCGAGACATCTCTCACTATTTCTGTGGCGACAAATCGTGATGGCCGGAAATAATTAGAGATTCCTCCACTTCGGTCGGAATGACAGAGAAGGTTGGACGTTCGAGCTTGAACGTTGGACGGTTGCTTCCAAATGGCTGGATTAGTCGTCAAACCCCGAGCGCGAATTCTTCACGGACACGACTGGGTCTTTTCCAGCGAAGTCCTCAAGGTGTTCGGAAATCCGGCGGACGGCGACGTCATTTCGCTGAAAGATGGACGCGACCGATTAATTGGGAGCGCAATCTACAATTCGAAGTCGCAAATCGTAGCGCGCCGGTTCTCCCGTCAACGACAGGACCTCGACCTCGATTTCTTTAAGCGGCGGATCGCGCAGGCGTCCGAGTATCGCGGCCGGCGAAGCGTCGATCCGAAGTTGCGCCGCATAGTCTGGAGCGAAAGCGATGGCTTGCCGGGCGTCGTCATCGACCGCTACGGAGACTATTTCGTTCTCCAGACGCTCACGCTGGCGATCGACCTGCGAAAGAATCTGATCATCGCTGCAATTGTCGATCTTTTCCGAGACGCGACGATCATCGAGCGAAACGACTCGGCGGTTCGAAAAGCTGAAGGACTCGAATTACGAACCGGCGTTCTGGAAGGCGACGCGCCGTCGGGGCCGATCACAGTTCAACTCGGCGGCCTGAAATTCGATGTCGATCTTTTGCACGGGCAAAAAACCGGATTTTATCTCGACCAGGCGCCGAATTATTCCGCGGTCGCCCATTTCGCCCCCGAACGCCGCGTGCTCGATTGTTTCGCCAACCGAGGCGCGTTCGCGCTCGCTTGCGCTCAAGCGGGTGCGACGGACGTTGCCGCGGTCGAAGAAAATTCAGAAAACGTCGCCGCCGGAAAACGGAATGCGGAGAGACATGGACTCAAAGTGCGCTGGATTGAGCAAGATGTGTTTGCATTTTTGCGCGGCGCCGAAAAAGCCGAGGCCGAATACGATCTGATCATCCTCGACCCGCCGTCATTTACGAAAACGAAAAGTGGACTTCGCGATGCGCTCCGCGGTTACCGCGAGCTGCACGTGCGCGCATTCAAGTTGCTTTCAAAAAATGGCTTGCTCGCGACGTTCTCCTGCTCACATCACGTGAGCGAGACTGCGTTCGCTCAAACCATCGCCGAGGCGCTGGTGGACGCGCGCCGTTCGGCGAGAAGATTGCGCAGGTTCGAACAAGCGATCGATCATCCGGTGCTGCCGACAATTCCCGAGACCGAATACTTCAAAGGCGTGCTGTTGGAAATGATGCCGGGCCGTTGATTTTCGCCACGGCGGATCCTTCCTTTGGCAGATCGACCTTTTGCCAGCTCAAATTCTTTTCGGAAAAATCTGGAAATTCTCGAAATGCGTAACTAATGTTCGCGTCAGCGCGACCAAACGCGAGGTGAGCAAAGTTTGAAGAAGTTTGACATGCCGGAAAAAATTCGACCGATCGAACAAATGCTGGAATTGAGCGAAGAGGAGTCGCTGTCGCCGGAACACCTCGATTCGCAAGTCCAAAAGGCGCAGGACCAGCTGCTCCAGCTCAAGCGGCAGCAGGACCAGATTGAGAAACAAAAGCGGGAGCTCGAGGAGCTGAGCCGGAAACAGGAAGAATTGGAGCGCGGCCGCGCCGAAATGAGCGATAAGCTGACGCGGTCGCTCGTCGTTTTGGAGCGCGAAGCCTATGATGCCCAAAAACGGCTCGAGCAACTGCGTGGGATGCGGGAAAGTTTCGGACAACATTTGGAATTGATTGAGGCGATTGATCCGAAAAGCTGGAACCCGGCCGATTTGCACAAGGAACTGAGCCGGGCGCTGAGCACGGTGGACGGCGCGCGGGTCGAATTCGGTCAGCAACGCAGCCGTTTGC
>QHRF01000140.1 GCA_003220055.1 Verrucomicrobiota bacterium
TCCGGATTGATTTGCTTTGGTGGGACGACTTCATCATTGAGAAAAATCGTGGGCGTCGTTTTTACTCCAATGTCCGCGCCGCGTTGCTGATCGGTCTCGACTTGTCTTTGAACTTCGGCGCTGTCCATGTCCTTTCTGAAGCGGTTCAGGTCGAGTTGGAGCATTCCGGCGTAGGCGTTGAAGAGCGCGCGCGCGTCAGTCGATTTGCTCCAAACGGCCTGCTCGCGATAAAGCACATCGTGCATTTGCCAGAAACGTCCCTGACGCGCCGCGGCTTCGGAGGCGAAGGCTGCTTCCTTTGCGTTTGCATGCATCGGGAGCGGAAACTGGCGGAAGATGACGCGCAGATTGTACTTCTTTTGTAATTGATTAATCGGTTCGGAGAGCTTGCCACAAGGCGGGCATTGGAAATCGCCAAACTCTTCGAGCGTGACAGGTGCGTCCTTCGGTCCGAGAGCATGGATCGACTCACCGGACGGCGCGGTGTCAGCCTTCGAGATTTTCGGTGTTGGATTGGCGGAACGCTTGGCCCGATAAAAGAAGATCCCGCTGCCGACCGCGAGCAGTGCCACACCAATGACAATGATAAACGGGAGATATCGCCTCATGAAAAAGGTCGAAAGATATAGCTCACCTCTTCAATCAACGCGAGTCCACACTTGCGCTTCCTTCCAGGGCAGGCTCGTGCGGGAGCGTGCCTGCACGAAAGAGATGTCCGAGCTGTTGATCAAACCGTTAACAGTGACGTCCCCGCGGAAATTGCTCACCGTTACCGATTGCCCCGATTGCGATTGAGTTACCTACGATCGGCAATCGAATTCTAAAGCAAGTGCCCGAGCTTTACTTTCTTGGTCGCGAGATATTTCTCGTTGTGCGGATTCGCGGCCGTGCGAATCGGGACCTGCTCCACCATCTCCAGCCCATAACCTTCCAGCCCAACCACTTTTTTGGGATTGTTGGTCAGGAAGCGGAACTGGCGCACGCCGAGATCGAACAAAATTTGCGCACCCAGTCCGTAATCTCGTAAATCTGGCGGCAAACCGAGCTTGGCGTTGGCTTCGACCGTGTCGAGTCCTTCCTCCTGCAATTTGTAAGCGTGGATTTTCGCCGCGAGACCGATGCCGCGTCCTTCCTGCCGCATGTAAACCAGCACGCCGTTGCCTTCCTCGGCGATTTGCCGCAGCGCCGCGTGCAATTGATTTCCACAGTCGCACCGGCGCGATCCGAACACGTCGCCGGTGAGACATTCGCTATGAACGCGCACCAGCGTCGGTTTGTTCTTCTCGATCTTGCCTTTCACCAGCGCGAGATGATGCATCCCGTCGAGCGTCGCGCGGTACATATGCAAATCGAAATCGCCGTAATCAGTCGGCAATTTTATCACTTGTTCGAGCTCGACCAACTTTTCGCGCTTTCTTCGATAGGCGATCAGACTTTGGATCGTGCAAATGCGCAGCCCGTGCTTTTTGCGGAACTCCATCAACTCCGGCAACCGCGCCATCGTTCCGTCGTCATGCAAGATTTCGCAGAGCACGCCGGCCGGCTGCAGCCCGGCCATCCGCGCAAGATCGATCGCCGCTTCGGTGTGACCGGCCCGTCGTAACACTCCACCGTCCTTCGCGCGCAATGGAAACACGTGACCGGGCTGCGTTAGATCGTCCGGCGATGAATGTGGATTCGCGATTGCGAGGATTGTCGTGGCGCGGTCATAGGCGCTGATTCCGGTTGTAACGCCGCGCGCTGCGTCCACCGAAACGGTAAAATCGGTTCGTTGCGCTTCCCGATTTTGTGTCACCATCCGTTGCAATCCAAGTTGCTCGGCGCGCTCGTTTGAGATCGGCACACAAATCAGACCGCGACCGTGCGTCGCCATGAAATTGACCGCTTCCGGCGTCACTTTCTCGGCCGCAATCACCAGATCGCCTTCGTTCTCGCGGTCGGCGTCGTCCGTTACGATCACGATCCGCCCCTTGGCGATGTCGCTCACCACATCGTCAATCGCGTCGAACTGAAATGTCTCCTTTTCCTGCGAAATCATCCCGCTAACAGATTACCGCCCCCGGCAATATGAGCAACTCCGGTTATCTTCCTCCTGTTCGCCAGTGGTGGATCGGCCGCTCCGCGGGCGATGCCAAACAAATGCGGCTTCGCCGGCTAAATCTTACATCGAGCAAGGGACTGCTCGATCCACCTATTTTGCGCTGCCTGAAGCCAGTGGCAACCGGAGCACTTGCCTCACAATTTAGAAGCGCAACCAACACAAAGAATCGGCCAACGCGGTGCACTGCTAAATTCCGATTTCGAAAATCTCTCTCAAGTAAATCGTTCCCAAAAGGAAGCGCCCGGCCAACCTTGCCCGAATCGCCGCAGAGCCTGGTAAACGGCGCCGCATTGAATGGCCGTCGCGCTTAGGTCAGGCATGGCTTCGTAAGCGAGGATAGTATCGCATTGTTTGCGCGATAAGTTGCTCGTGCTGCCGTTCTCCAAAGCAACTACTCCGCGATTTTGATA